>NZ_JBHYVB010000077.1:0-6792 GCF_042750115.1 Streptomyces sp. NPDC059455 | reverse complement strand
CGCCAGGACCGTCAACATCTCCACCATGTCCGCGCTGGTCGTGGCGCGGGCCCGCGCCCCGGGGGGGCAACAACGCAACACCCCCCCCGCCGCCGCCCCCCCCGCGGTTGGGGCGCCCCCCCTGCGGCCCCCCCCTCGACCGGCTGGGCAAGGCGTGCGCGGAGGCCGGGCGGGACGCCGGCGACCTCGACAAGATCTTTCTCACCGGCTTCACCCCGGATGGCACAGCTCCGCTGAGCTCGGTGGACGCCTTTGTGGACTTCGCCGGACGCCATGCCGAGCTGGGCATCGAGGAGATCGTGCTGCACTGGCCGATCCCCGATTCGATCTTCGCGGCCGATCTCGCGGTCTTCGAGAAGATCGCCACGGAGGGCGCGGCCCAGATAGCGCGGTGAGCGGTACAGCTCGCCGAATAGGCTGAATAAGGCGAATAAGCCGGATAAAGGGCGACCGTGCACGGCGCGGATCGCCCGATAAGCGGCAGAATCGGGTATAGAGCCTTTGGCGTCGCGTCACTGGGGAGGCATCCCATGCCGCATACCCGCTATGCCCCGGACCGTGGGCTGACCGCGCGCATGGTCACGACGATGTTCTTCATCGGGCTGCTCTATGTGGTCTTCATCGGCGTGCTGCTCGCCGTGTTCAAGGGCGCCTGGCCGCTGATCGTGATCATCGCGGGAGGGCTGTTCGTGGCGCAGTTCTGGTTCAGCGACCGGATCGCCGCGTTCAGCATGGGCGCCCGGGAGGTCACCCCGCAGCAGGCCCCCGAGCTGCACGGTGCGGTGGACCGACTGTGCGCGCTCGCGGACATGCCCAAGCCCCGGGTGGCCATCGCCGACACCGATGTGCCGAACGCCTTCGCCACCGGCCGCAACCAGCGCAACGCGCTGGTGTGCGCCACCACCGGCCTGCTGCGGCGGCTGGAGCCGGAGGAGCTGGAGGGCGTGCTCGCCCATGAGCTGTCGCATGTGGCCCACCGCGATGTGGCGGTCATGACCATCGCCTCCTTCCTCGGCGTGCTGGCGGGCATCATGACCCGCGCGGCGCTGTGGGGCGGGCTCAGCCGTGGCAGCCGTAACAACAACGTGGGCATCGCGGTGCTGCTCATCCCGCTGATCAGTGCCGTGGTCTACGCGATCAGCTTCTTGCTGACCCGGCTGCTGTCCCGCTACCGCGAGCTGTCCGCCGACCGCGCCGGTGCGCTGCTGACCGGGCGGCCCTCCGCGCTTGCCGCCGCGCTCACCAAGGTGACGGGGCAGATGGCCCGGATCCCGACCCGGGACCTGCGCAAGGTCGAGCCGTACAACGCGTTCTTCTTCGCGCCCGCGCTCTCCGGCGAGAGCGTCAGCCGGCTGTTCTCCTCGCATCCGACGCTGGAGCGGCGGCTCGACCAGCTCGCCCGCGTCTCCACCCAGCTGGGCCAGGCGGGAGGGGGCTGAGGCATGAGGCTGCTGGACGCCATCCTGGGCCGCAGCAAACCGGTGCGCCCCGACCTCGACCGGCTCTTCGGGCTCCCGGGGGCCGCGGTCAGCCTGGAGGCGGGGGCCGGGTTCACCCCGACCGGGCGGGGCTCGGTCTGCTTCGCGAGCGTGGAGGGCGGTGCCTTCTCCCAGCTCCAGCGGGATGTGCGGGAGCTGCTGGACGCGGACACGGACCGGGGCGGGGTGCCCGTGGAGTTCAGCCAGGACGCGTACGGCTACACCTGGCTGCTGGCCCGGCAGCGGCCGGACGATGTGGCCTCGCTGGTGAACGATCTGCACGCGGTCAATTCGCTGCTCCAGGACGGGGGCTTCGGCCCCCAGCTGCTGTGCTCGCTGATCGGCTTCCAGGACCCGGCGGGGCGTTCGCTCGCGCTGGTGTACCTCTACAAGCGCGGCACCTTCTACCCCTTCGCACCGCTGCCGGGCGTCGCGGAGAAGCGGGACAACGCGCTGGAGCTCCAGATGCGGGCGCTGCTCGGGGACGATCTGCGGATCGAGGAGGATCTGAGCCGCTGGTTCCCGGTCTGGGGCGCACCGGGCCTCTGACGTTCCGGGCCTCTGACGTTCCCGTTCCCGGCCGGGAGGCGAGCGGTCCCGTTCCCCGTCGGAAGGCGAGCGGTCCCGTTCCCGGCCGGAAGGTCCGACTCCGGCCGGGCGTTTTCGTAACTCCCCCTCCCCGAAGGGGAATCCATGGGCCGGGCAGCGCGTCAGGCATAGGACTGGGCTCGCAGGGCACGTTCTACCTTCGACATCCCACGACGGAATGTGACCTGACGCCCGGGGGAGGGTCAAATGAGTTACTTGCGCGGATTCATGCCATGGATCGCTCTCGCGATCGTGTCCACGCTGGGCTGGCAGTGGGGCGCCCTGGCCGGGCTGGTGCTGGGAGCCGCGATGCTGATCCGGGCCCGTCGGGCGGGCCTGGCCGCCGACGCCCTCATCCTCGAGTGCAGCACGGTGGCCTTCTTCACCGCGCTGACGATCTACGCATTCGCCCGCCCCGACAGTGGACTCAAGGACTACGTCGGCGCGCTGGCGCTGGGCTGGCTGGCCGTCACCGCTTGGACGACGCTCGCCGTGGGGCGGCCCTTCACCACCGGTATCGCCCGGAGCCAGGCACCACCCGAGGTGTGGGACACCTACGCGTTCCGGCACATCAATGTGGTGATCACCCGGGCCTGGTCCATCGCCTTCACCCTCTCCGCCGCGGCCATGGTCGTGGTCGTGTCCGCCGGTCTGGGCGTGGTGGCGGCGCTGGCGGCGCAGTTCGCCGGGTTCGTACTTCCGGCCTTGTTCACCGCGTGGTACCCAGGATGGGCGCGGTCCCGGCTGGCCCCCGCGGCACATCGGGCATAAGCCGCCGGACCGGCTGTGGATACCCTCGGTAACCCCCTCCGGTCGGGGCCTGCCCCCTACGGGCGCGTCAGACCCGAGGACGAGGCGAATCCCACCGTCTGGAGTGACGCCGCCTGTGTCTCACACCACTACCGTCGAACACGTGACTGTGATCGCCACCGAAAGTCTGAGCAAGCGGTTCCCCCGCGTCACCGCGCTCGACCGGTTGTCCGTCGACATCGCACCAGGGGTCACCGGCCTGGTGGGTGCCAACGGCGCCGGTAAGTCCACGCTGATCAAGATCCTGCTCGGGTTGTCCCCCGCCAGCGAGGGCCGCGCTTCCGTGCTCGGCCTCGATGTGGCGAAGGACGGCAGTGCCATCCGCGAAAGCGTCGGCTACATGCCCGAGCACGACTGTCTGCCGCCCGATGTCTCGGCCACCGAGTTCGTCGTCCACATGGCGCGCATGTCCGGGCTGCCACCCTCCGCGGCCCGCGAGCGCACGGCCGACACGCTGCGCCACGTCGGGCTGTACGAGGAGCGGTACCGCCCCATGGGCGGCTACTCCACGGGTATGAAGCAGCGGGTCAAGCTGGCCCAGGCCCTGGTGCACGACCCGCGCCTGGTGCTGCTGGACGAGCCGACCAACGGACTGGACCCGGTCGGCCGCGACGACATGCTCGGGCTGATCCGCCGCGTGCACACCGACTTCGGCATCTCGGTCCTGGTCACCTCGCATCTGCTCGGCGAGCTGGAGCGCACCTGCGACCACGTCGTGGTCATCGACGGCGGCAAGCTGCTCCGCTCCAGCTCCACCAGTGACTTCACCCAGGCCACGGCCTCGCTCGCGGTCGAGGTGACCGACACCGCCGACCACCCGGACGGCACCACGGCGCTGCGCACCGCGCTCGACCGGGCCGGGCTCACCGTCCAGCCGGCCGGCCGCGGCGCCGACGGGTCGCCCGGCTCCGACCATGTGCTGCTGGTCGACGTCGCGGGCGAGGAGACGTACGACACGGTCCGCGACACCATCGCCGGCCTCGGCCTCGGCCTGGTCCGCATGGAGCAGCGCCGCCACCGCATCGCGGAGATCTTCCGGTCCGACGACGAGGACGCGAACGCCGCGGAGGCCGTGGACGCCGCCGCAAGCGCACACGGGAACGGAGGTGCCGTCGATGCCGCCTGAGACCGTGACCCAGCAGCGCGCCGACGTCATTCACAACATCGGTTACCGCCACTACGAGGGCCCGCGCCTCGGCCGCGCCTACGCCCGCCGCTCGCTCTTCTCCCAGAGCCTGCGCGGCGCCTACGGCCTCGGCCGCTCGGCCAAGTCCAAGGTCGCGCCGATGCTGCTGTTCGCCGTGATGTGCATGCCCGCCGCGATCATCGTCGCGGTGGCCATCGCCACCAGCGCGGACAAGCTCACCGTCGAGTACACCCGCTACGCGATCATGCTGCAGGCCGTCATCGGCCTCTACACCGCCTCCCAGGCGCCGCAGTCCGTCTCCCGGGACCTCCGCTTCAAGACGGTCCCGCTCTATTTCTCGCGGCCCATCGAAACGATGGACTACGTGGTGGCCAAGTTCGCCGCCATGGCCTCCGCGCTGTTCATCCTCACCGGCGCGCCCCTGCTGATCCTCTACGTCGGGGCACTGCTCGCCAAGCTGGACTTCGCCGATCAGACGAAGGGCTTCGCACAAGGACTGGTCTCCGTGGCTCTGCTCTCGCTCCTCTTCGCCGGCATCAGCCTGGTCGTCGCCGCGCTCACCCCGCGCCGCGGCTTCGGCGTCGCCGCCGTCATCGCCCTGCTGACCATCTCCTACGGCGCGGTGTCCGCCGTCCAGGCCATCGCCTGGGACCAGGGCAACACCGGCCCGGTGAGCTGGATCGGGCTGTTCTCGCCGATCACCATCATCGACGGGGTGCAGACGGCGTTCCTCGGTGCCACCTCCTCCTTCCCCGGCGGAGTCGGCCCCGGCACCGGGACCGGGCTCGTCTACGTCCTCGTTCTCCTCGGCCTGATCGCCGGCTCGTACGGGCTGCTGATGCGCCGCTACCGAAAGGTCGGCCTGTGACCACGATCGCCATCGACAACGTCTCCCGCTGGTTCGGGAACGTCGTGGCCGTCAACGACGTGACCATGGACATCGGCCCCGGTGTCACCGGGCTCCTCGGCCCCAACGGCGCCGGCAAGTCCACCCTCATCAACATGATGGGCGGCTTCCTGGCCCCCTCCACCGGGTCCGTGACCCTCGACGGAACCCCGATCTGGCGCAATGAGCAGGCGTACCGCCACATCGGGATCGTCCCCGAGCGGGAGGCGATGTACGACTTCCTCACCGGCCGCGAGTTCGTGATCGCCAACGCCGAGCTGCACGGGCTGCCCGATCCGCGTGGAGCCGCCCGTAAGGCGCTCGACACCGTCGAGATGGACTACGCGGGCTCCCGGAAGATCGCCACGTACAGCAAGGGCATGCGCCAGCGCGTGAAGATGGCCTCCGCGCTGGTGCACGAGCCGTCGGTGCTCCTCCTGGACGAGCCGTTCAACGGCATGGACCCCCGGCAGCGGATGCAGCTGATGGATCTGCTGCGGCGGATGGGCGCCGAGGGCCGCACCGTGCTGTTCTCCTCGCACATCCTCGAGGAGGTCGAGCAACTGGCGGCGCACATCGAGGTGATCGTCGCGGGGCGGCACGCCGCCTCCGGCGACTTCCGCAAGATCCGCCGGCTGATGACGGACCGTCCGCACCGCTACCTCGTACGGTCCAGCGACGACCGCGCGCTCGCGGCCGCCCTGATCGCCGACCCGTCGACCACCGGTATCGAGGTCGACGCGAGCACCGGCGTCGACGGCGGGCTGCACATCCAGGCGGTGGACTTCGCCCGCTTCACCGAACTGCTGCCCCGGGTCGCCCGTGACCAGGGCATCCGACTCCTCACGGTCTCGCCCTCCGACGAGTCCCTGGAGAGCGTCTTCTCCTACCTCGTCGCGGCCTGAAAGGAGCCCACAGCGATGTCCTCGCTCTACCACCCCACCGTCGCGCGGCTCACCTACCGGGCCCTGCTCGGCCGCCGCCGTGCGCTGATCCTCTTCACCCTCCCCGGTCTGCTGCTGCTGATCTCGGTGGCCGTACGGCTGCTGACCGGCGCGGACGACGACACGGCCGACGCGATCCTCGGCGGCTTCGCGATGGCCACCATGGTCCCGCTGATCGGCGTGATCGCCGGTACGGGCGCGATCGGCCCGGAAATCGACGACGGCTCGGTCGTCTATCTGCTGGCCAAGCCGGTGAAGCGGCCGACGATCATCATCACCAAGCTGATCGTGGCGATCGGCGTCACGGTCGCCTTCTCCGCGATCCCCACCCTGCTCGCGGGCTTCGTGCTGAACGGCAACGCCAACCAGCTGGCCGTCGGCTACGCCGTCGCCGCCGCCGTGGCCTCGGTCGCCTACAGCGCGGTCTTCCTGCTGCTGGGCACCGTGACCCGGCACGCGGTGATCGCGGGGCTGGTCTACGCCCTGGTCTGGGAGACCTTCTTCGGCAGCCTGGTGGCCGGGGCCCGCAAGCTCAGCGTGCAGCAGTGGGCGCTGGCGCTCGCGCAGAAGGTCGCGGACGGCGATGTGATCACGTCGGACGTCGGCCTGGTGACCGGCGTCATCCTGCTGCTGGCCGTGACCGTGGCCGCGACCTGGTACGCGGGCCGCAAGCTGCGCACGCTGACCCTCGCGGGGGAGGAGTGACCACGGAGTGATACACGGAGTGATCACCCGCGCGAGGTGACGGCCGCCCGGCGGTGACGGCCGCCCGGCGCTCAGGGGCTCGCCCAGGGTTCGCCCCAGGGGTTCATGCGCGCCTTACGGTCGTCAGAGCCTGTGTCATATCCCCGGCCGGGCGTGCGACGCCTGGCACGCTCCCCCAGCTACCGCTGGGAGGTGCCCCCTGACGCCGCACGCTGATCCGACCGGGGATATGAC
>NZ_JBHYVB010000076.1:26477-48467 GCF_042750115.1 Streptomyces sp. NPDC059455 | reverse complement strand
CTGGAGCTGACCGACATCGACGCCGTGTTCGTCGGCGGCTTCCTGGATCATCTCGAACACGACCGGAACAACAGTGTGACCACCCGGAATGCCAGACTGGCCGCGATCCACTCGCTGTTCGTCTATGCCGCCTACCGCTGCCCGGAACACGCCCTGCTGATCCAGCGCGTCCTGGCGATCCCGCAAAAGCGCCGGGACTGCACACTCGTGTGCTTCCTCAGCCACGAGGAGACCGAGGCTCTGCTGGCGGTCCCGGACCAGTCGACCCTCCTGGGGCGACGTGACCACCTCCTGCTGCTGGTCGCGACGCAAAGCGGACTGCGCGTCTCGGAGCTGACCGCACTCACCTGCGCCGACGCCGAACTCGGCACCGGCGCCCACCTGCGCTGCACTGGCAAGGGCCGCAAACAGCGCTGCACCCCGCTGACGAAACCCACCGCCCGCCTGCTCCAGCGATGGATCACCGCCCGCAACGCAGCCCCGGACGACTCACTGTTCCCCAACCGCGTCGGCGGACACCTCAGCCGCGACGCCGTTGCCGACATCCTCCGCAAATACCTGCCCGCTGCCACGAAGCGATGCCCGGCCCTGGCCAGCAAGAACGTCACCCCGCACACACTTCGTCACACGGCGGCCATGGCATTGCTGACCGCCGGCGTCGACACCTCCACCATCGCGCTATGGCTCGGACACGCGAGCACCAAGGCCACCGACGTCTACCTGCACGCCGACCTGGCGATGAAGGAACAGGCCCTGGCCCGCACCGCACCCCGCGACACCGCCGCCAAACGCTACCGGCCCACCGACAGCCTGCTCACCTTCCTGGAGAACCTGTAGTTATCGCCGGCCTCAGCCCCTACAACACCGCCGTCCACCAGCTCCGATCGGCCCGACCCGCCATAACCGACGCCCCCAGATAATTGCCGGCGTCGTAGCCGCGGGAGTCCTTGCCGACGGTCTCGGCGGCCTTGATCGACTGGGAGTCGATGACGGTGGCCACCGCACCGGGCGCCTTGCCCATCTCGCGGCGGATCCGCTTGCGGAGCTGGTCACGGATCTGCCCGATGACGCCGGCGGCGGCCCAGCGGGCCATGAACCCGTAGCAGGTGCGCCAGGGCGGGAAGTCCTTGGGCAGGGACCGCCATTTGCAGCCGGTGTCCACGACATAGCGGATCGCGTCCACGATCTCCCGCCGCGGGTGCTTCTCCGGGCGCCCGCCGATCGGGGTGTCGCAGGCCGGGACCGGCAGCAGCGGCTCGCTCAGGGCCCATTCGTCGTCCCAGGTGTCGGAGGGGTAGGGGTGCCGGTAAGAACGCTGTCACCGATCCTGCTGGCTTATTCCGTGCCCGGCGGGGCTGGCGGCTCGTTGGTCGGGGCAGCAGCGGCCGTCTTGGCGTTCCGGTCGCGGGTGGGGTGTGGAATGTCGATGCGGCCGAGGCCGTGGCCGAAGGTGCCCGAGCTGACCGCGCAGGTGGCGCGTGCAGTGGCGGCACGGGGCCCGTACCCGTTGGCGATGCGGGTCCGTGACGAACTGGGCGAGTTGTTCGCGGACCCCGAGTTCGCCGAGGCGTTCGGAACCAGAGGGAGGCCGGGCTGGTCACCGGGCCGGCTGGCGCTGGTGACGGTGTTGCAGTTCGCCGAGAACCTCACTGACCGGGCGGCAGCGCATCGGGTGAGGTACGGCATGGACCTGAAGTACGCGCTCGGCCTGGAGCTGGATGATCCCGGGTTCGACGCCTCGGTGCTGTCCGAATTCCGCACGCGGTTGGTCGAGCACGGGATGGAGGAGAAGGTGCTCGACCTGCTGCTGACCGCGCTCAAGGACCGGGGCCTGGTGAAGGCCGGAGGCAAGCAGCGCACCGACTCCACCCGCGTGCTGGCGGCGGTACGCGACCTGAACAGGCTGGAGCTGGCCGGGGAAACACTGCGGGCCACGCTGGAGGCGCTGGCCTGCTCGGCCCCGGACTGGCTGGCCCAGGCGGTGCCCGTTCGGGAATGGGCCGACCGCTACGGCCCGCGGACTCACTCCTGGCATCCGCCGGCTTCCACGAGCAAGCGCGAGGAGATGGCCCTGGTCTACGGCCGGGACGGGTTCGCGCTGCTGGAGGCGGTGCATGCCCCTGATGCTCCGGCCTGGCTGCGCGAACTCCCAGCGGTGCAGGTCCTGCGCACGATGTGGGTGCAGAACTACCACCGCACCGTGACCGAGGCCGGGACGGAGGTGAAGCGGCGGGAGAGCAAAAACCTCCCGCCCGGCAGACTGCGGCTGGCCTCTCCGTACGACACCGACGCGCGCTACGGCCTCAAACAGGGCTCCTGGTGGACCGGCTACAAGATCCACATCAGTGAGTCCTGCGACGATGCCGACGACCAGGACCCGGTTGCCGACGGCCAGGCGCTGATCCCCGGAGCCGACGGACCGCCGCCGCACTTGATCACCGGCATCGCGACCACCGACGCCACAGTGACCGACGCGGAAATGACCGAACGGTCCATCACATGCTCGCCGCCCGCGATCTCCTGCCCGCCGAGCACTTCCTCGACTCCGGTTACGCCTCCGCCGAGTTGATCGTGGGCATCAAGAAGAACTTCGGGGTCACCCTGGTCACCCCGGTCCTGATGAACAGCTCACCCCAGGCGCGTGCCGGCGCCGGGTTCGACCGCACCGCGTTCACCATCGACTGGGACAAGCGGCAGGCCACCTGCCCACGCGGGGACACCAGCACCTGGTGGAGCCCTGCCACCCTGCGCGGCACCAAGGCCACCGTCATCAAGTTCGACAAGGAGACATGCCGCCCCTGCCCGGTGCGCGACCAGTGCACCAGCTCGAAGACCGGCGGCCGGACCCTCTCCCTGCACCCCCCCCCGAGGTTCAAGAAGTCCTCGACCATGCCCGTCTCCAGCAGGGCGACGAGCAGTGGCGAGCCAAGTACGGAACCCGCGCGGGCATCGAGGGAACCATCCACCAGGCCGTCGCGGTCACCGGGATGAGACGTGCCCGCTACCTCGGTCTCCAGAAGACCCACCTGGAGCACGTCTTCTCCACCGTTGCGCTCAACCTCATTCGCCTCGATGCCTGGTGGAACGGCCACCCGTTCGACCGCACCCGCGTCAGCCACCTTGCCCGCCTCGACCTCTCCCGTCGCCGCGTGACCGAATAAGCCAGCAGGATCGGTGACAGCGTTCTTACCAGCACCCCCTCATGCAGCAGACGGCCAGGATCAACGTGGGTCTGATGCGACCGGGCTGAGGCATCGGGCTCGCCCTCTGGGGGGTCAGAGCTGTGGCCGGTGGATAACACGGGCGTCGGCGAAGTCCCAGAGGATCGGGAGGAGTTGGTCGGGCGTTTCGCTCTGCGGCATATGGCCGGTGCCCTCCAGCAGACGGAACTTCGCGTCCGGGATGGCCTGTGCGTACGCGCGTCCGTAGCCGACGTCCACGACCTGGTCGCTCACGCCCCACGCGACCAGGGTCGGATGGGTGATCTTGGCGAGGCGCTCGGGCAGGGTGGGGTCGGCCATGTTGTGCGGGCCCGAATAGACCTGCAGGGTAGCGCGGTTGGCGGCCATGATCGCGCGCTGTGTCTCGGTCAGTGCGCTGGGGTCGAAGCGGAACTTCGAGGGGTCGTGGAAGGAAAGGCGGGACAGTTCGGCGGGGGTCAGGGAGAAGGTGTCGGCTATCGGGTGGCCGGGGACGGGGATGCCGACGGCGTTGACAAGGGTGACGCTGCTGATCCGGTCGCCGCCCAGGGCCGCTAGTTCGGCGGCGATCCAGCCGCCGATCGAGTTCCCGACGACGGCGACGTCCCGCAGGTCGAGCGCGTCGAGCAGGTGGGCGTATACCTGGGCCAGGGTCGTGATGTCGGTCAGCCATTCGGGGCGAAAGGTGACGTCGAAGCCGGGGTGGACGGGGGTGAACACCCTGGCCGGCCGCTGTTCGGCGAGGAGGCCGGCGAACGGGGTGACGGTCTGCGGGCCGCCGCCTCCATGCAGGAGCAGGAAGGGGCGTCCCCGCTCGCCGTGGAGGTCGACGGTGACGTCGATGGTGCCCTGGTCGAGCGTGAGGGTGTGGGTGCTGCGGGTCATTTCCGTGCTCCTCGAGCGGGTCGGTTTCAGGGGAAGTCGGGGCGCCGTCACGCGAAGTCGGTAGCGGGGACGGTGGCGTAGCGGCTCATGATCGAGACTGTCGACTCCGGGGTCAGTTCCCGGCCGCCCGCGATCATGTTCCGCAGGTCACGGAAGTACTGCACATACAGGTCCGGCGTGAAGGTGTTGAGCATCATCGCCGGCTCGTCGCCGAGGTTGGCGAAGGTGTGCGGGGCGCCGGGAGGGATCATCGCGAGGGTGCCGGCCGGCGCCGCGTGGGTGGTCTCCCCGATGGTGAAGTGAACGGTGCCGGAGACGACGTAGAAGCCCTCGTCGTGTTGGGCGTGCCGGTGCTGCGGCGGGCCCTGGGTGTGCGGGGCGATGGTGATCTCTCCGATGCCGAGGCGGTGCCCGGTGGTGCTGCCGTCCTCGAGGATGCGCATCTGTGTCGGGCCGAGCTGGATGGTCTCGCCGTCGTTCGGGCCGACCACGGAGACGGTGCTCATTGCTCCTCCTTCGTGAGAGCTGACTCTCATGAGATTAGGGAGCCGAGTGTCGTAATGCAAGTTGGCTCTCATGAAGAGAGAAAGCTGCTATTATGTGGAGGGATCGACGGGAGGAGTCGCGTGATGACGGCGCAGACAGGTGCCGGCCGTACCAACCAGAAGCAGCGCACGCGGACGGCGATCGTGACGGCCGCCCGTGAACTCATCGGCACGGGCACCGAAGTGACCATGCCCGCGATCGCCCGCGCGGCCCTGGTCTCCGAGGCCACCGCCTACCGGTACTTCCCGGACCTGCCCTCCCTGATCAGCGAGGCCCTGGCCGGTGTCTGGCCGCCCCCCGCCGAAGCGCTCGCCCCGGTCGCGGCCTCCGCCGATCCCGTCGAACGCACCGCCTTCGCCTGCGAGTTCCTGCTGCGCGGCATCCTCGCCCGCCAGGGCTCGGTACGGGCGATGATCGCCGCCACCATCACCCGGCCCCAGACGGTGACCACGCGCCCCGGCATCCGCTTCGGACTCATCGACCACGCGCTCCTCCCGCTGGAGGACACGCTCGGCGCGACGGACCCGGACGCCTTCACCCAGCTCAAGCGGGACCTCGCGGTGGTCATGAGCGCCGAGGCGCTCTTCACCCTCACCGATCTGTGCGGGCTCGGCCCCGACGAGGCCGTCGCCAGCGCCGTACGGACCGCGTCGACCCTTACCGAAGCCGCGGTGCGCTCGATCGCGTAGCGGCGGCGGACCGGCTCGGATGCCACTCCGGTCGTGAACGCCACCGGCTTCCTGCGGCAGGACGGCGGTCGGTCCGCGTTCCGTCATCCGGCGTGTTCGGTCTCGCTATGGGCCACGGCGCGCAAGGAGACGGATGTCCGGTCAATGTGCTGGGCCAGAAGGCGGGACGCGACGTCGGCGTCCCGTGCGACGACCCCGTCCACCAGGGCCTGGTGCTCACCGGCGATGTCACGGTCGTAGTCATGGCCGATGGGGAACGATCAGCGGCGGTAGACCGTCGCGGCGTCCCGCAAGGAGAGGGCGACGCTCAGCAAGCGGTCGTTGCCGCACGCCATATGGCCGGGCTGACCGTGGGGGCAGGACCTCTCCGAGCGCGGACTGCGACTGCCCGGGCCCGCACCACGGTTCTCCCTGGCCAAGTCCTATCCCGGCTTCGCCCCCATCGGCCCGGAGCTGGTCACTCCCGAGGAGTTCGGCGACCCCGATGACCTGGAGCTCGGCTGCTCGGGTCGCGGGTCTGCGGTGACGGCCGCGTCGGCGGGCCCGGCGGGCTGCGGTTCGCGCTCCACGGTGGGGTCATTGCGCTCCGTCCCGGCTTGGGCTTTCTGGTTCTACCCGGTCGCGGCGCACTTCGTCATCGCTGCCGGGCACACCTTGAGGAAAAGCTACGGCCCTGTCGATCCGGCCTCGTCCCATTCGACGCCCTGATGTGGGGCACCTCGCCACACGAGGATTCGACAGGACCTGACGAGGAAACACGTGGATCAGTTGCTGAGAGTCATGAACTTCAACGTCTCAAGTGATGGAATCGGTGCCGGTGAGCACCAGAGCCTCGAGAGCCCGTTCGGTTTCGCCAGTCCCGAAAGGCTGTTCGCCTGGGCCGGCGCCACGGCGAGCTGGCCCATGCGGACCGACCCCGGAGGGAGCCGCGGCCTCGATGATTACTTCACGCGGGACTTCGCACGCAACGTCGGCGCCGAGATCATGGGCCGCAACAAGTTCGGCCCCCAGCGCGGCCCCTGGCACGACCATGGCTGGCGCGGCTGGTGGGGCGACGAGCCCCCATTCCACACCCCGGTGTTCGTCATGACCCACCACAAGCGTCCTTCGATCACACTCTCCGACACCACATTCCACTTCGTCGACGGTGACCCGGTCACGGTCCTGGAACGGGCACGGGCGGCAGCGCAGGGCAGGGACGTCCGGCTCGGCGGCGGGGTCACCACCATCGCGCAGTTCCTTGACGCCGGTCTCGTCGACACCATGCACGTGGCCGTCTCGCCGGTGAGGCTCGGGTCCGGCCTCCGCCTGTGGGAGTCGCCCGATGAACTGCTCGACCGGTTCCATCTCGAGGTCGTGCCCAGCCCAAGCGGCGTGACGCATCACCTGTTCTGGCGAAAATGATGCGGGCTCCCACTCCGGGATCGCAGCACGGTCGATGCAAGCGCTTCGGCACATGAACGCGTAGCTGTGGGCGAGCTACCAGGGCAGACCGCGGCACTCGCCCACAACCAGTCGCATGGGCAACGGACCTGCCTGGCCGCCATGCGTCTCATGAGCGGCAACCAACTGAACAGGTCCGGATGCGGCCCGCCGTGCGCGGAAGGCCGAACATCCTGGCCGCAACAGGAACGCCCCGGGACCACGGCCCGCCTTGTGCACCCTCACCGCCGAAACGCTGACCGGCGGCGGGCTGCATAGCCCCTGCCCCAGTGATGATCGGGGCGGTGAGCAGAGCTGGACGCTGAGGTCCTCCGGCCTCCTGGGGTCCTCCGCCCCCTGAGGTCTTCCAGCCAGCGTAGACGTGTCCCGAACAGCACGCCCTGATCAGGCGGCAGGCGGCCGCCACGCCGGGCGACAGCCCCGGTACGACTCGTGGTGAACAACGCGACGGCCGACGCTGCCAGTCGCCTGCCCAGGTTGTCTGGATATTCGCCCCAGCCAACTACACCAGCTTCGCTGTGCCATTCCTCCAGGTGAAGCAGGAGGTAGAGGTACAGCTGGTGAGTTCGGCGGATCTGGCCGCGCACGGCTCCGAACCCTCGCCTCCAACCCGGGCCCTGTCCATCCATCTCGTCTACAACGTCCGGCTGGAGGCTGCGAACCAGACGCAGGCTGGCGGACCGCTGACGCTGAGCTACTCCCTCGGGTCCGTCGACTACGGCGGGCTGGGTCCCCTCCTGCCGCCGACGGCCCGCGCGCTCATTGACGAGTTCCTCGCCACGGTACGACCTGCACCCGTGACTCTCGATCTGGCCCCAGTACAGCACCTGCGACACCCGCGAGATCGTCCTCGCCCGGGGCCGGCGATGAGGTCACCCAGGACGGTCAGTGCCGGGGGACGACCGGCAGTTGGCGCTCGGCATACGACGGCGCGGTGCTCGACGCGGCGTCCAGAGTGATAGGGACCCCTCCGATTGGCAGCCGGATCTGGTCAGCTACCGCTGTACGTACGCCCGTGCGTGGATCTCGGTAAAGCACGCTTACGTCCTCACCACGGACGAGGAAGAACCTGCCGCACTGACCGGCATGCTCGACACCTGCGCCCGATGCGCCTCGGCTCCCCAGCGCGCCGGCGTGTCCGGCGTGACGGGAGCCGGGGGAGATGCCCCCCGGGCGCCAGGTGGTGGCGGCCGGCGTCGCCGCCACCGCGGGTGCCCCCGCGCGCTCTACCGCCTCCCTGATATCGCGTCATCATGGCGCGGCTACAGAGGTGAGGACTATCGAGGCCGGTGGGGACCGGAACATCGACCGCCTGTCGCCGGACTCGCCGGTCTGCTGCGACCCTTGGCAGGTCGCTGCCGACGTGCGGGCTCGCCTCACCCGTGAGCTCGATGGGTGGGCCCGGGCCCGGTCTGTATCGACGGAGCCCGAAGGGACGGGCAGGCCACCCAGGCCGCCGTAGAGGGCTGGGGCCACCTAGAAGGCCTGGTGAACCCGCCCCTGTGCCTCCTCCTCAGCGAACCAGCGTGAGGGCCAGGATCGCCATGTCGTCTTGTCGCCGGACCCCGGTCCAGTCGGTGACATCGGCAACGAGTGTGTCCACCACCTCCGACGCTGTGCGGAAATCCCGGTCGGGCAGCCTCGTACGGGGTTCGTAGAAAGCCCCGTGCCGGTCGCGCGCCTCGGTGACACCGTCGGTCACCAGCAGCAGGTAGTCCCCCTGGTGGAAGGGGAAGGTGTCACAGCCGGACGCGCCGACGCCCTCCGGCATGCCCAGGCCCAGGGGAAGTCCCGGAGCCGATGGCTCCAGCGACGTCACCCGGCCTCCGCGGATCAGATACGGCGGCGGATGACCGCGGTGGTGCAACCGCACCCGCCCCTCCTCTTCGCTGACCTCGACCAGTACGGCGGTGGCGAACTGCTCCAGTGCACCGGTCGAGCACGGTTTCGTCCACCTCAAGAACTAATCCCTTCCCAAGAGCACCCGGCGGGAGCCCCACAGTCCTCCGGGTGTTCGAGTCGGGTGCTGGATGCACGCCTTCTCAAGAACAGGCGGTGACGCCTTTCGCCAGACCGGCGGCATCCAGCACCCCGAGAGTCGACACCGGTCGCCTTGCCCCTCGTTGGTGTTGGTGGTGCGAGCCCACTGCGCGGTGACCTCTTGATACGCCCGAGCCGTTCGAGCTCCCGCGCAGACCGAGGCCTGTGGGGTGCGCTGGTGCCACGAACGGCTCGTGAGGTGGCGGCACTCCGCACAGCGGTTGATGCCTGGGATGAGTGCGACGCGTGGCCCGCATGCGCTCGTGACCAGCGCGAACATCAGCACATCGGGAAGGAACTCCCTTGATCTATTGTGGAATTCGACTGGGCCGAACGTACCCACGATGTCGCCTTGGTCGACGACACCGGCAGGTTATTGGCCAAGCGGCACATAACCGACGACGCCGTCGGCTACACGCTGCTGCTGGAGCTTCTCGCCGAGCACGGTGACACCGAGGACACCCCGATCCCGGTGGCCATCGAGACCTCCCGCGGCCTGCTGGTCGCCGTGCTGCGTTCCGGTAAGCGGAAGGTGTACGCGATCAACCCGCTGGCCGCCGCCCGCTACCGCGACCGACACAGTGTCTCGCGTAAGAAGTCCGACCCCGGCGATGCCCTCGTCCTGGCGAACATCCTGCGCACCGACATGCACGCCCACCGGCCGCTGCCCGACGACTCCGACCTCGGCCGTGCGATCGTCGTCCTCGCACGCGCTCAGCAGGACGCACTGTGGAACCGGCAGCAGCTCGCCAACCAGCTCCGCTCCCTGCTGCGCGAGTACTACCCGGCAGCCCTGGACGCCTTCGCCACCTGGACCAACGGCCTGTGCCGGCCTGAGGCACGTGAACTCCTCAAGACCGCCCCGACCCCGACACGGGCGGCACGCCTGACCCGCACCCAGCTCCAGGCCGCCCTGGAGCGGGCCGGCCGCAAGCGCGGCATCGACACCGAAGTGGATCGCCTCCGTGATGCCTTCCGCGCCGAGTCCGCGCACCAGCCGCCGCTTGTCGAAGACGCTCTCGGCAAGCAGATGCTCGCCCTCCTTGTCCAGCTCAACGCCGCCTGCACCGCCGCTGACCAACTCGCCGAGGCGGTGGAGGACGCGTTCCCTCAGCATCCGGACGCTGAGATCCTGCTGAGCTTCCCCGGGCTCGGTATCCAGCTCGCCGCCCGGATCCTGGCCGAGATCGGGGACGACCGCAGCCGCTTCGCCGACGCCCGGGGCCTGAAGGCATACGCGGGCTCCTCGCCCATCACCCGCGCTTCCGGCAAGAGGTCGAGCATCACGCGGCGGTGGGTGAAGAACGACGCGCTCAACCACGCCGGCTACCTCTGGGCCTTCGCCGCTCCGAACGGATCCCCCGGTGCCAAGGCCCACTACCGCCGCCGTCGCGACGAGCACGGGGACTGGAACGCCGCCGCCCGGAGGAACCTGTTCAACCGAATGCCCGGCCAGCTCTACCACTGCCTGCAGAAGCACGAGTTGTTCGACGAACGCACCGCGTTCCCCATCGCACTCGCGGCGGCCGCTTGACACCTTGGCAACGTGAGGTGTCTGGCGCGTCCTCGGCAAGGTACGCACCGAACCGAAATGGGCGACCACGCTGGTGCGTTCCCTGCTGGTCCTGACGAGCCGCGAAGTCTCGAGATGACCGATGATCTTCACAGAAGTCACCCGCCTGGTAGACGGTGCCGTTGCTGATGATGCCGCAGCCTCGATCCAGATCCGTTCCGCTACGAGCCGGATGGCAGTAGTCCGCGGGCCAGGGTGAAGGCAGCCGTAGCGGTGGACAGGAGGGCGTTGATCCTGCCGAGGACCCGAGCCGTCCTGTCGGCATCCTGCGCGTCGACGGCCGCGGCCAGGTCGTCGGCGTACTCCCGTGCTCTTACCGCTTCATCGGACGTCGCGGTGGCCGCATCCGTGCGCAGGGCGTCGATCAGTTGCTGGTGGGGAATGTCAGGCGCATTCGCCCGGTTGCCGTAGCCGCCGTGGGCCACCGAATGATGGCTGTTGACGTTCGCCACGACGAAGCCGCCCGGTCCAGTGGAGATGTGCACCCCTTCGCCTCCTGTCCAGATGAACTTGCCCTCGTACTCGGTCCAGCCCTTGTGCGTCACGCTGTAGCTGCCGAACCGCCAACCCTCCACATCGATCAGTCTGTGCTTGAGCAGCTCGGCCAGGATGCGCATGACGTCCGCCCGATTCCATCCTCGCTCGGCAAAGTAGTCGGTCATCATCACGCGCCGCCCCGGGTTCGCCGCCCGCCGGCAAATCTCGCGGAATGCCTGCCCCTGATAGATCTCCAACTGGCCCGGGGCGACCGACGGCTCCGGCAGCCGCCGCCGGTGCACGACTCCGCGGATCCGCACGAAACAGTGCGTAGATCAACCAGCAGAGCAAGGCGATCACAACTAGCGCCGGTGTCGACTCCACGCTCGTCAACCTCCACCCGTCGGCCCTAAGTCAACACATTTTAGGACCAGTTGGTGCGCTGTGAAATCGGTGCCACCAAACAGTTCGGACAAGTGGATGGCGGCTTGTTCTCGGAATCGTCCCCTCCGCCCGCAACTCACCCAAGCACCTCATCACGTCCGAGTCCTCCCACTGCCGCGTCATCAGAGGGCCCTGGGGTGGCGTCCCGCGAAGTGGTGTTGCGGGTCAAGGGTGGCCATCGCCCGGATTCGAACCGGGGTCTCCGCATCGGGGCGAACCCGAGTGCCGTGTCCTGGGCCGCTAGACGACGCATGGCCAGGCGGATCCTATCCACTCGCAGGCTGGCGCGCCCACCCCTTTCTCACCGATGCCCAAGCAAGATCAGTGGAGCCCGGGAACCGAGTACACCTCCGTCACTGACCGAGCTGATTCTGTTCCGGCTGTGGAGGAAGGCGGGGGTCGTCCTCGGCCGGTTTGGCGGTGAGGAGTTCGGCCATGGAGACTTCTGAGAGCAGCGGCGGTCGAAGACCTGCCATTCGTCGTGGAGTTCGGCCGGCGCCGCGGCGGCGAGCCGGTCGAAGGCGGCGGGGTTGGCGAAGACCTGGACGACGTCGGCCCGCCGTTTGATCTCCCGGTTCAGCCCCACACCCCCGGGTTCGTCATCCTGCCCCGCCGCTGGGGCCCTGGGCCTGGATCATGCATGCCCGCCGACACGCACGCGACTACGAACGGCTCATTCAACACTCAGAGTCGCTGATCACCCGGGCCGCGATCACGCTCATGACCAGGCGAATCACCCGCAGAACCTCCCGCAGAGGCGGACAGTCGGCATCCCGCGAAGCGCAACGGGACTGATCACGCTGGCGGTGGTGGTCACCACCGCCATTCGGAAGCCGCCCGAATCCTTGGGCCTGCCCGATTCCCACACCCCGCGAACCCGTCAGCGGAAGTGCCAACGCCGCAGTCCTCGATATCAGAGCCGCCATCGACCTCATGTCCTGGCTGGACACGAACGAGATCGCCCTGCAGGAGACCGCCCAGAGCGACCTGGACCGCTGGATCGTTGACCACCCTTCCGGCCGGTCGTCACCTTCATCCAGTGGGCAGTGGCCAGGCGCATCACCGGCAAGCTCGCCATCTCCCGGCCGTCCGAGACCCACTCATCCGGGTTCCTGGACGAACAAGACCTCCAGGACCAGCTCCGGCGTTGCCTCAATGACGACACCATCCCCCGAGAAGCACGCCTCATCGGCGCCCTGATCAGGCCCTATGCCCTCCCCGTCACCCGCATCGTCGGCGCCTACCCCACCCTCGAGCAGTCACCGGCCTCCCACCCAGCGTGGTCGCCGACCTCTTCGGCATCAACATCACGGCGGCCCACAGGTGGGCGAACTGCACCAAAGGTGATTGGAGTGCCTACCTCGCAGCCCGCACGGTCAGCAGCGAATAGCACACCTTCGGAGCTCCTTGGCGTGGTCCGTGCCGCGTGCTGCCCCACGGTGACGATCCGGAGGAACGGCATGGGTCATTTGGTCTGCCATTTGCGGCAGTGTGCGGCCCGGAACTCTCCGCCGTCCGGGCTGCACACTTATCCTGGCCGGTGTCACCGGTCAGCCGATCGGGGTGGCCTCGCGGTCCAGGGTGTGCTTGATGACACGAAGTCCTTGATCGACCATCTCGGCGATGGGCGCACCGAGGCTATCCGGCGTCACATCGGTGATCCAGACGAAGCGGCTGCGGTTCTCCTCCTCGGCGACCACCTGCATGGAAGCGTGGTGATGCGTGGGCTCCAGAGAGCCACCGACCACCGCGTAAGCGATTCGCCTGGTCTCATCGTCGATGTCGACGATGAGTTCGCGCACCACGGCGCCGTTGGCGAAGGTGACGGTCCTGACGTCGCCGTCGACGCGGGTGTCGGTGACGTACCCCGGTGCGAGGCGGTGGTGAACCTCTCCGAAATCGCGGACCGCCGCCCACACGTTATCCGGAGTGTCCTCGATCAGCACTTCGCGGTGAATGGATGCCATGAGTCTGTCCCCTTCTCGGGTGGAGATGTCAGTCGCCGGTCGGAGCGGCGGTGAGGCAGAACGGGTGGCCCTCGGGGTCGGTGAGGACGATCCACTGACCCTCGCCCGGCTGGAAATCGGGCCGGGACGCACCTAGGTCGAGCAGTGCCTCGGCCGCGGTATCCAAGTCGGCAACGGTGAAGTCGAGGTGCATGTACTTCAGGCCCTCGGGCCAGCACGGCGCCTCGTAGCCGTCCACGCGGACAAAGGCGAGCTGGACCGGGGTGCCACCGCCCAGGGAGGCAAAATCCTGGTCGCTGTGGGCGATCTCCCACCCGGTGGCCTTCTGGTAAAACGCGGCGAGCGCGGCCGGGTCGGCGCAGTCGAAGACGACCGTGCTGAGCTGCTTGAGAGCGGACATGCCAATGACTCCTGGGATTCGAATAGGGGAATGGACGCAACGGCGTACGAGGAGCCCTGAGGCGCTCGCATGCTGCAAGCGTCCTCCCGGCGGCGGGATCCGGTCTTGAAGATCCTTGCAGCGGGAGCGCGGGTGTCAGACCCCCCACGTAGTGTGCGACGGGTGCTCACAGCCATTTCTGTTGCCAGCCGCCCCGACTTCAACATCAGCGCGGTGACCTGCCGTTCCGACCACGACCGCTGGTCGGCGCCGGAAGTGCGCGCCGACTACCGCGTGGTGCTCGTGCGCCGCGGCCGGTTCCGCAGGAAAGCCGCGGGCACCCCAGCCGATATCGACGCGACCCTGGCCTACGTGGGCGCACCGGGCGAGGAAGAGAGCTTCGCCCATCCCACCGGCGGTGACGTGTGCACGTCGATCAGCGTGACACCGAAGCTGTGGCGCTCCCTCGCCGGAGACACCGAGGTACCGGCCGTCCAGGCCTTCTACATCGACCCACGCCTCGACCTCGCCCACCGCCGCCTGCTCACCGCCGCCTGCTCCAAAGACGTCGACTATGCGCTCACCGAAGAGCTATTGACCCTCCTGTCCACCGCCATCGGCCGCACCGTGACCGGACCGACCCCGCTCGCTCCCACGTCCTCCGGGCGCGACCGGCCCCTCATCGCGGCCGCCCGCGAGGCGATCACCGAAGCCCACCCCGCATCGGACACACTGTTCTCGCTCGCCAAGCTCCTCGGCGTCTCCCCCTACCGCCTCAGCCGGGCCTTCCCACGCGAACTCGGCGTGACAGTGACCCAGTACCGCCAGCGCGTCCGGATCGGCAAGGCTCTCGACCGCTTGGAAGCCGGCGAGCACAGCCTCAGCACCCTCGCCGCCGACCTCGGCTACGCCGACCAGGCCCACCTCGCCCGCACGATGCGCCAACACCTCGGTCGCACACCGACAGCTCTTCGCCGTCTGCTCTCCACAGCACGCTGACCCCCGTACATGGAGCATGGTCCTCGCTGAAGACCAAAGCGCTGCTGCACCGACGCCACGGAGCGCCGTACGGCATCCCGTCCACGGGGCGTCGGCCTTCCGGCACGCAGGGAATTGCGCAACGTCGAAATACTGCCTCTTCACCAGTAGCCGCCGAACCGCAGCACGGTCGAGCCCGACTCCCGGCCTTGTCATTCCGCGCAGGGTTGTTGCCGATTCGCGCACGCCTTGGGCGGCAGCTTCCGGTAGTCCCGCGGCGGTATCCGGTAGACGGCCCGGAACAGGCGGCTGAAGTGCGTCGGGTTGGTGAAGCCCCAGCGTTCGGCGATGGCCTGGATCGGGCGGGCGTTCCGGCGGGGGTTGGCCAGGTCGAGGCGGCAGCGCCCAGACGGCGGCGGCGTATCCAGGCTGCCGGCGATGTGTCGTCCTCGGCGAGCAGCTGCTGGAGATGGCGCAGGGAGATGTGATGGGCGTCCGCGATCGCCTGGGGAGTCATGGCCGGGTCGGCTCATGGCCGGGTCGGCTCATGGCCGGGTCGGCGAGGTGCTGCTCGACGAATGCGTTGATCCTGGCCCGCAGGGTGGTCTTGCGGGTCTCCGGGGTCGGTGACTCCTCAGCCTCGCAGTGTGTCGAAGTTCGCTGCCCTTCGACGGAGCGAATGGGGCGACGACCAGTGCGCCGTCCGCGTCCTATCCGGACCCGGTCCGCTAAGTGCTGTCCTGTAACTGATGGGCGATGCCGACTCAGGCGTTTGGGGTGAGACGCTTCACCGCTGATGCGCGTGGCGACCGACGCTGCGTCAGCCGGCAGTGCACACTCGGGTGGAGTCCATTCTCCCCGGAGGCGTCATGCCGCAGTCGGAGTCAGCTGATGCACGGATGCGGGCCTGCGGGGTCGCCGAAGTGTCCGGTCCGGTCCAGTCGCTACGGCTGCCCAGGCCCCAGTCACCCGGGCCGGGCGAGATCTTGCTCGACGTCCTGGCCGCCGGGGTCGGCCCCTGGGACCTGCTGCCTGCCTCCGGTGAATGGGACGTGGGCCTGCGCCTTCCGGCGGCCCTCGGGGTGGAGGGCGCGGGTCGTGTCGTTGCCGTGGGGCCGGATGTCACGGCCCCTGCCGTGGGTGACCTGGTACTGGTCCACAGTGCTCCGCTGCCCGGTCACAGCGGCTTGTGGGCCGAGCAGGTGCTGGTGCGAGCCGCGGACGCGGCGCCTCTGCCCGAAGGTCTGGACCCGGCGCGGGCGGCGGCTCTCCCCGTCAACGGCCTGACCGCCTGCCAGGCTTTGGACTGGTTGGATCTGTCCAGCGGCATGCACCTGCTGGTGACGAACGGGGCGGGAGTGACCGGAGCCCTCGTCCTGCAACTCGCGGTCGCGGCCGGAGTGCATGTGACGGCGACGGCGTCTCCCCGCTCCTTTGACCGGCTGCGCCGCCTGGGCGCGACAGACGTCATCGA
This sequence comes from Streptomyces sp. NPDC059455, assembly GCF_042750115.1. Taxonomy (NCBI): domain Bacteria; kingdom Bacillati; phylum Actinomycetota; class Actinomycetes; order Kitasatosporales; family Streptomycetaceae; genus Streptomyces; species Streptomyces sp. NPDC059455. The sequence continues at coordinate 32,372 of NZ_JBHYVB010000076.1, read as the reverse complement.
CTACCGCCGCCCCGCCTGGCCGCGCGAGGTCGGTCGCGTCTTCGACGCGGCGCTCGCCGCAGCCCCCGGAACAGCCGCCACCGCCGGGGAACTCGTCCGCCCGGGGGGCCGGCTGTGCTCCATCACCTCGGACGCCCCGGCCGCGAGCGCTGAACTCACGTCGACAGATCTCTACGTCCGTCCGGACGCGGAGACTCTCGCTGTCCTCGCCGGTCGGCTCCGCGACGGCGTACTCGACCTGCCCACAGAGGTTCTTCCCCTTGATGAGGGCCCCGGCGCCTTCGACCGGTCCTCAAGGGGCCTCACCGGCGGAACCAAGCTCGTGCTCCGCGTCACCGGCCCGGCCTCCTCGGACACCATGCCGGCGTAGAAGCCCAGCGACTCAGTTGCTGGGACTTCGAACGGGTACTGACGGTGTCAACGGCTCGATGGACAAGGCTCCTGTCGGCCCTCACCTCGGTGGGTGATCACCGTGCGGCTGGTGTGATCACCGCGTCCTTCCTGGACAGCCCCGTTCACCGGGCCGACTGGTCGTGGTGGTCGGCCACCCCCTGCTCGGCACCACACCGTCACCATCGCTGGCGGCGGCTACCCCGGGCACCGGCCTGGTCATCCCGCATCCTCTGTCCACAGGCCGGCGCTTTTACCGTCGGTGTCCGTTTCCGGGTGTGTGGTGCCTGGAGGCACGCCGAAAAGGGCGCGGCCGATGGCACAGACAACGTTCGGCAAGCAGGTGGAGGAGTCCGCCGAATATCTCATGTTCGGCATCGGCCGGATTCTGACCGGCCGGGACTTGGACGGCGTGAAGCGCACCGACGCCATGTTCTGGCGCTCGGGCCCCGGCGCCTCGCCGAGGCGGCTCTCACATGGCCGAAACCGCGCCTCTCAATACGTCATGTGACGCATTGTCCCCACAGCGCCATCGCGGTTCCATGCTTGCGGACCTCCAGCGGGGAGCTGGAGGAGAGACCGTGTCCAGACTGGGGGGAAAATGAGGGGAAACGCGAACTGGAGCGCCACCAGACGTGTGCGGGCCGCCTTAAGCGCGGCGATCGTGGTCTGCGCGGTCACGGCGGTGCTGCCCGGAGCCGCTTCGGCTGAGCCCATGACCGTGCCGGGCGTCACGAGCGACGGCGGAGCCGGGGTCGAGCGGATCAGTGTCGCGACCGACGGCACCCAGGGCGACGGCGACTCCGCCGGCGCCACGATCACGACCAACGGTCGGCGTGTCGTCTTCTCGTCGTTGGCGAAGAACCTCACCCCCGCCAACCCGGTGACATGGGAAAGGGTGTTCGTCCGGGACCAGCGGACGAGCCAGACCACGCTGATGAGCAGCATCACCCCAACGAATCAGGACCCGGTGATCAGTGGTGACGGGCAATACGTTGCCTTTTGGGGGCTGTTGCAAAGAGACACGAAGTCCTTTCTGTCTCAGGTGAGCTCGGGAAGCACGATCGGCATCAACTGCTCGGGCCTCAGCTGCAGTCAGCCGTCGCTGAGCGCGGACGGCCGCTACATCGCCCAGGTCGCCACCTTCAATCGACCGCCGTCCCGGCAGCGCATCGAGGTACAGGACTGGCAAGCCAACCACACGCAGACCGTCGCCGAGTTCGGCCACACCGTCTCGGCCCGGCCGTCCATCAGCGGCGACGGCCGCTTTGTCGCCTACCAGGACCGCCAGGCGGAGGACGTCTTCGTGTGGGACCGGACCGACGACACCTCCTCCGGCCCGATCGAGGGCCCGTCCAAGGCGGCGACCCTCGTCCAGATCAGCAAGGACGGCAGCAAGGTCGTCTACCTCTCGGGATCCGACACCTACGTCCAGGACGAGAGCTCGGGCGCCGACCAACTGGTGCCGAATGTGCGGGGCGTGGCCATCGATCCCACCGGCCGCTATCTGCTGTACGCCCCACACGACACGAACGGACCGTCACTCACGCTGCGCGACCTGGAGACGGGCACCGACGAGATCGTCTCGAACCAGCCCGCCTCGGCCGGGACCGACGCGGTCAGCGCCGGTGGGCGCGACGTGGTCTTCCATTCCACGGCCGACGACATCGTGCCCGGCGACACCAACGGCAAGTCGGATGTCTTCGTCCGCCGCTTCTACTGATCGGCCCGGTTGTCGCGCTCTTCGGGTGCCGCACTGCTCTCGCGCCCGCGCGGGAGCAGTGGGGACCCGCGACAGCCCCTGACGATGAACCCCGCCGGGCCGACCGTGAGCCCGACCAAGGCGTCGGCCAGGTCGACCACGGGCCTGACCATGGCAGGTCAGGAGTCTGCGGCGACGGCTCCAGTCGCTCGGTGGCGACCTGGTTGTAGTCGACACCGTCGACTCGATCGCGCGAGTCGTTGGCCTCGCTCTTTCCGCTGCGGTGTGCGCTGTTGATGAAAGTGCTTCGGTGTCACCGACCCGCTTGTCCGGCCGAGCGCCGCAGGCGCAGGAAGTACGGGGTCGGACGTGCGGTCGGGAGGACGCCGGTCACGATCAGGCGGGGGACTCCGGTGGCGCTACGGGCGTGCCTGATGATCCAGACGCTGTCTTCGATGTCGCGGTAGCCGTCGGAGTGGTCGCTGGCGTCGCCGACGAGCAGTGCACACGCCGCTACCTGGTCCCGGTTGACATCTACATGTCCTTCGCCGCGGCCGCCACTCGCTCATTGTCGGGCTGAACGGACCGACCCACCTCACCGGCAACCCGGCCTTCGACCCGGCGCTGCCCGGCTCGTGGTTGGTCGACCTCTCCCACGTGGACCTGTCCCGGGTGGAGATCAACGGCCGCACGGTCGATGGCGACCGGCTGCCTCGCCGTTCACACCGAAAGGCGACCGGCCCACCGGCCCGGCCTGGTACGCCACCCCGACCCTGGCCTACGCACAGGAGCTGGGCTTCGAGGTCGCGCTGATCGAGGCGCACGTGCGCACCGACACCGGCCGCTACCTGGACCCCTGGTACAAGCGGCTGCGCGACGCCTACGTCGCGATGATGGCCGACCTCGGCGTCACCACCGCGATGGGCGGGAGGGAGTTCCTGGAGGCAATGGCCCGCTCCAAGCAGGTCGATCCAACGATGGCGCTCCTGGTGGGCACGATCAAGGCGACCGCGAAGGGCGGCATCGGCAAGCTGCGCCAGCGCTCCCGGGGCCAGGTGCCGTACTACGAGCCGTGGCCGACGCTCTCGAGGGAGACGTGGCGCCCCGACATCCGGGCCGCCGTGCTGGCGTCCCAGCGGATCGGCCTGCACCGCAAGCTGATGAAGACCGCCGCGGCGGCAGAGCTGTACCCGGTCGCGATCGGCACCGACGCCCTCGTCTGCCCTTCGCCCGGCCCGTCCCCGCTGGACGTCCTGCCACACACCCCGGAGGGCAAGCCGGTCCACGGCACGTTCCGGCTCGGGGTCTCGCCGGGGATGGTCAAGCACCAGGGCACCCAGACCGTCCTGTGGGCCGAGGCACAGTTCGAGGAACACAGCGGCGTGTTCAACGTCTCCAACCTGATCAAGAACGACTCGACAGCCGGGGAAGGGGAGTAGCCGACCATGGTGGACTCGCTCGGGGACAGCCTGGACCAGGTGCTGGAGGGAGCGTTCACCTGCCCCATCCCCCAAGCGCCCAGGCGCAGATGAAGTACCCGGTCAAGCAGCTCAAGGGCACCAAGCCGGTCGCTCAGATGCTCGGGGTGCCCCAGCGCGCCGTGGAGCGATACGTGGCGGGCAAGCTGAAGCGGCCCCGTCGCGACCTCCGTGCGCGCATAGAGCGTGAGGTCAAAAGGCGGTGGCAGCCGCAGGCTCGAGGCAAGGTCCGGCAGAAAGCGGCCTCCACCGACGGCCCGGCCGTCTCCACCCGCGCCCGCTTCGGGTTCACCGCCACGCCGGGCACAACCGACGACGCCCGGATCCGCGACATCACCCAGGCCCTCCCACCCCTCTACGCCGACCGACTGTTCACAGCCCGGGAACAGGGCGCCACCGAGCAACAACTCCAGCGCATCGCGGCAGAGGGCCTCGCCCAGATGTACTTCCACGCCAACAACACCCGCGCGCACGGCCTGGGGGTGGAATTCACCGACGTGGACCACATCGAGATTCAGCTGTAGCCCTCCCGGTAGCGTCTCGGCTGACGGTCACCTACACCGACGGCACCACGCTCCGCCACATGATCGAGGTGAGTAACTGCTCGGTGCATGGTGATAGCGGAGGACTCCTCTTCAGCGACGAGACCGCTCTGGGCATCCTGTCGGGCGGCAGCTATGTCGATAAGCCCTGCGGGGATTCCGACGACCAAGCGGACCGTTCGCAGCTTCTACGAACCGGTATACAAGGTGCTTCTCTGGGAAGGCCTGAAGGTCTACTGGGCCACGGACCATCTCTCGCCGCCTGCGGCACGAACGCAGACGCAGCAGGCGGCGAGAGAGGCTGCGAGTGAACCAGGACGCGCCCCTCCGCGTCGAAGGTGTGGAGTGGGATCAGCGCTGGGCGCTGAAGAATCTCCGCGCCATCGTTTCAGTAGGTAATCCATCGTCGACCGCCGCAGAGGACTCCATGCATACGGACATGAAGCGCTTCGCCAGCCTGCTGCTGGTATCGCTCCTGAGCTCTGGCCTCCTCGCTGGTTGCAGCAAGGATCAGCGCGTCGGTGATGGTCATGCGAACGATCAATCGTTGCATAAGCAGGAGAAGCGCGCCCGTCAAGTAGCCGATTCCTGGCGGACATCTGCGGCCGCTGCTGCCTGGATGCAGGGGCTACTACCCAATGGCCGACGTGGTGCAGAAGCCGGAATCCGGCTGGCACAGCAAGGCAGACGAGCAGGCATACAAGACAAAGAACTTCGTCCTGCATGGCAATCTGTCCAGCACTTCCCCCGCGGTCGGAAAGGCGGAATGGGGGAATGGGAAAGCCCTCACCCGCCCGCTGATCGGGGCGAAGAAGACGTACCAGTCGTTGGCCCTCAACCGCAGTGACGGACCCCGCCTGACCGTGACTGGGGCGCGGCTCGGCACAGCAACGATCGTGACAAGCCGCGGCACCGCGACTGTCCCCGCATGGCTGTTCACACTGGAGGGCTACGACACCCCGCTGAAGCGGGTCGCCCTCACCCCCTCAAAGCTTCCCAAGCCGCCGATCGGACAAGCTCAGCAAGGTTCTGCCGACGGAATCAGAAGCGTCGCCCGGCTGGCCGGGACGGCGACGGACGGCCGCTCCGTCACGGTGAAAGCCGCTCACGGATCCTGCGACGACGGCCCCGTCGTCAAGGCGCTGGAGACGGACGAGAGCGTAGTACTGTACGCCTCCATCGCAGGGGCGGAAAGCGGCCCCTGCCCCGCCAGCATGACCGAACAGAGCGTGAAGGTCGAGCTGTCGAAGCCGCTCGATGGCCGCCTCCTCCTGGACGCCCTCACCGGTCGACCGGTGCCGTACGGAGACCCCAACGGACTGTCGCCGAGCTGGACGTAAACGCAACATCATCCAGGTGCTCCCACCAGATCTACGCCGTCCGCTCGGGAGTAATCGCCGCCACCCAGCTGCGTGACAGCAGCCGACCAAATGCCCGTTATGGCAGTGTTTCACGCTGTGTCCGGGCCGTGGACCCCGACTCTGGGGTGGATCCCGCGGTCCGAGCCATGAGGGTGCGAGGTTCGGCTTCCCGGGTCAGGGTTTCGGTGTGGCCCACCGTCCAGCCGTCGCCTCAACCCTTGATTCATCTATCGATATTCGATAGATTCCCATCGCAACTCGATGGAAGGATGGGGTATGGGACAGCTGGCAGTGCGTGCGCTTCGCGCCGTGCTCGTGGTGGTGCTCGCCGGCACCGTGTTCGTGCAGGCATTGATGGTGTGGGTGTTGGTCAGCGGGTGCGATCCGGACGACGGGTCGCGCCCCCAGACCCCGCTGCGCCA
>NZ_JBHYVB010000076.1:8893-26467 GCF_042750115.1 Streptomyces sp. NPDC059455 | reverse complement strand
GGAGTGGGTGCGGGGCGCGGCCCGCGGCTCCCCCCGCTGCGCGTGATCACGATCCTGGGCATGGGCTCGGCCCAGGTCGCCCTGGTCAGCGTATGGCGACTGGTGACGATGGTGCGACGCGTAACCGTGTTCTCCCACGCCGCCTTCCGGTACGTGGACGCCGTGATCGGCGCGATCGTGGCGGCTGCCCTCCTGTGGTTCGCGGTCACCGCCCTCAACGCGCCGGGCCAGCGGGCCGACCCGGGCGTCACCGTCATCATGAGCGGGGTCGGCGTGGCCATCCTGGGGGTCGCGCTCATCGTGTTCGTGCTGCGGATGCTGCTCGCCCAGGCCGTCGCGCGCGACGTCGAAGCGGCACAGATGCAGGCCGAGTTGGACGAGGTGATCTGATGCCGATCGTCGTCGACATCGACGTGATGCTGGCCAGGCGGAAGATGTCGGTGGGCGACCTCGCGGACCGGGTGGGGATCACGCCCGCGAACCTGGCGGTACTCAAGAACGGTCGTGCCAAGGCGGTGCGTTTCGCGACGCTCGCCGCGCTCTGCGAGGTGCTCAAGTGCCAGCCGGGCGACCTGCTGCGCTGGGAGGCCGAGGATGCCGCGGGCGAATGATGTCCCCCCGGGCGTGGGGTGGAAACGCCTGGCACCACCGGCGCGCGACACGGCACGTGGACCGCGTGGACGTGGGCCCCGAACGGTGGGATGAGCTCAGATGCGGACCACGATCTTTCCCTGGATGTGTCCGCGCTCGGCGTATGCGTGCGCTTCCGCGATCTGTTCGATGGGGTAGGTCCGCTCGATGCGCGGTGTGTAGCGGCCTCGCCGGCCGAGTTCGCCCGCTTCGGCCAGGAGCGTGGAGTCGTTCTCCGCGTTGGCCAGACGCACGCCCAGGCGCTGTGCGTTGGTGTAGTCGGCGATCGTCGACACGCGAGCGGGGTCGCCCACGATCGCGATGAGATCGGCCAGGGACCCGGAGGCGGCGGTGTCGAGCGCGATGTCGACACCGTCCGGGGCCAGGGTGGCGAGGCGCTCGGCGAGGCCGGTGCCGTAGGTGGTGGGAACGGCTCCGAGAGAGGCGAGGAACTCGTGGTTGCGCTCGCTGGCTGTCCCGATCACGGTGGCGCCCTGAGCCAGCGCGATCTCGACCGCGGCACTGCCCACGCCTCCGGCGGCGCCCTCGACGAGCAGGGTGCGCCCCCGCAGGGGCCCGAGTGCCTTCAGCCCGCCCATCGCGGTCACCGATGCCAGACCGGCGCCGGCGGCCTCCTCGTCGGTCCACTTGGTGGGCGCGTGGGCCCAGGCCGAGAGCACGGCCAGCTCCGCTGTCGCGCCGGTGACGCCGCCCAGCCCGAAGACACGGTCGCCGATGCCCACCCCCTGCACACCCGCACCGGTCTCGTCGACCACGCCGACGGCATCACGCCCGGGAATCGCGGGCAGGTCCACGGGGAGCACCTCGTGCACCGCACCGGAACGCACCTTCCAGTCGACGGGATTGACGCCGGCCGCCGCGACGCGGATGCGGATCTCGCCGGGCCCGGGATGTGGATCCGGCGCCTGCTCGACCACGAGGGTCTCCACACCGCCGTACTCGTGAAATCGGACTGCGCGCATGACGTTCTGCCTTTCCATGCGGCCTGAACCGGCCGTTGGTGAGATCAGTGGGGTGAATGTTCGGCGAGCGCCGACGCCCACCACGCTAAAAGCTGACGTTGGCGTCAGGTGCAAGTCGGGCGGGCCGCCCGAACAGAGGAGGACCGGTGCGCATCGGTGCGGTCGCCGACAAGGCGGGAGTGAGCGTCCGGGCGCTGCGCTACCACGAGGAACAGGATCTGCTCCAGGCGTGCCGCGGTCCCGGCGGCCACCGGGCGATCAGTGGCTGCACGCCGAGCGGGCGGGGGAGCGGTCGCGAAGGCAGCCGGGTCGGGGTTCAGCTGGTCCTGGCCGCAGTCGCGGGCGAACGGCCCGCACTGCTGCCCCGCAGCCGGCGCTCATCGGCTGCGGGCAGCGGACCTGCTTCACCGGTGGAGTTCTGCGGTACTTCCCTCGCGAGTACGACAAGTGGGCGTCCGCCCGCGAGTTGCGACTCGCGGAACTGGGCGCACTCGATGACTGGACACCCCACCTGGATCCCTGGTGGCATCCCGGTTCGCCCTTCGAGGACGAGTCTGTACTCGCGAACGAGTGGCTGAACGAGTTGCTCGCAAGCCTGCCGTCGGAAGACGCGGTACATGCTCCGCATGATCTGCGAAGGGCACGCCTATGGAGACTTCGGTGAGCGCCTGGGGATCTTGGCGAAGATGGTCACGGGCCGGGTCTACCGGGCCCGGAAGTGCCTTCTGCGAAACCGTGAACGCTTCCGGGAGGGGTAATTGGCGGCCATCGGGCACCTGCCGCCGCCGGGGCCGGGAGACCGGATGGCCGACGCTACCCGGCCCCGGGGGGCAATGAAACTGCGGTTGCGCTGAGATTGATCATGGTCATCCTTTCCGCTGGAGCCAAACGCCGCCGAGATGTCTCGGCCCCATCGGCGTCCCGGACATGTCCCGGCCTGTCCGGGACCTGTCCGGGACCTGTCCGGGACAAGCGCACCGCCTTGACCAGCAGTTTGGCGCGCCGGCTGTCTGTCCGTCGGCAGGAGAAGGGGCACGGCCTAGCCGCCGGCCGCTCACTACCGTTCACCGTCGGCCGTTCACCGAGGACATCGGACCCGAGGCACGCCACAACCGCATGAAGAAGGCGGCCTGGCGCCGCCGACCGACGATCGTCAGTCACCAGTCACCAGTCACCAGTCACCAGTCACCAGTCAGCTGCCGCCCGCCGGTGGCCATCGGTCGGGTGGTCGGGTGGCTGGTGGTGGTTTCCTGAACGGTCCGGCCTGCTGGATAGGCTCGGGCTGTGGACGCCGACAGCACACATCCCGACGATACCGACGCATACGCCGGACGACTGCGGGGTGAGTTGTCGCCCCGTTTTGGGTACCTCGGTACTCGTCGCCGGTACCGAGCATGGCCGGCAACTCCCCGCGGCCACAGCCGTGGCCCTGGTCCTCGCGCAGGCCTGCGCCCTGTGGTGGCAGACGCGCGCCCCGGTCACCGTCCTGGCCGTGAACGCGGCGACGGAGCTCGCGGTGTGGGCGCTGCTGCCCGCGGTGACCTTGACCGGGGCGCTGCTCGCGGCACAGGTCACCTTGTGCGTGCTCTCGGCCACCCGGCCACGCCGGATCTCGGTACGGGCCCTCACGGCGATGTGTCTGGCGGCCTATCTCCTGACGGTGTCCTGGAAGCTGCCGAGCTCCTACGGAAACCTTCCCAAATCGTCCCGCCGCCAGTTCATGGAAGCGAGTGAGCTGAGAAGACTCAAGCCTTGGCTGCTCGATGAGCCATCTTCTGCAAGAGTCACAGCAACGGTGAAGCACACGGACGGCCCGGCCGAAGGGCCCGCGTCCAGGATTTGGGGCCGAGGCCCCGGCTGTGCCGCTGGCCGAGCCTGACCGACGCCTACCGGCTGGTGGCCCGCGGCGGCTGGCCGTCGCCCCGTGTGTGCTGCGGCGAGTCCGCAGCACACACGATCCCTGCCGTGCCCCGGTCCGGTGGCCCGGTCCGACTACCGCCTCGGTCCCGCGACGGCGTAGGCCGTGGTGCCGACGATCGTGAGGACCAGGGCTGTCCAGGTGCCCGCCGCCGTGCCGGATGGCAGCAGCATCCAGGACGCCACCTGCGCCGGCACACTCGTCGGGGGCGAGCCGAAGAACGAGAATGAGAACGAGAGCCAGGCGAACGGCAGCGTCCACGCGTACTTACCCCCGCACACCGCCGCCCCGACGGCGGCGAGCCCCATCAGGCCCGCGCTGTCCCGCACGACGAACGCGGCGGTGGCCAGGTCCTTCCCCGTCGCCTGCATCGCCAGCAGCACCGCGGCGGCGATCGCGCCGGCGAGCAGCAGGTGCGCCGCCCTGCGGGGCGCCCAGCGGATCGCGGCCGTCCGGTCCAGCGCGAGGTCCTGCCCGCTGAGCCCGGTTGAGAACGCCATTGCTCCCGCGGCGAGGACAAGCGCGGGCAGCCTCGGATTGCCCGGCCCCTCGCTGCCGTCCCGGGCGAGTGCCCATACCGCCACCGTGCTGATCACCACCGCGGCCAGTGACGCGGGTACCTGACGCGAGCGCGCGTACAGCGTCAGCCATCTCACCGGTACGCACCGCCGGTCAGCGTGTCGAGTGCGTCTCCCTTGCAGGAGAGCGCGGCGGTGCGCATCGCGTTGATCCGCGAGAGCTGCTCGGCCCGTGGCAGCACTTTGAAGTCCTTCCACACCGCGCGGGCCTGAGTGTCGAGCTCGCGGGGCAATTTTGGTGACTCCTGGCCGGGCATCGGACTGAGGTCGCCGAGGACCCAGCCCACCGCGACGGTCTGCGCGATGTCCTCTCCCCCCATGCTGCTCCAGCCGACGGGGGTGCACCCTGGCACCATGCCTTTGGCGATCAGGGCCCAGGTCAGCCCCTCGCCCTTCGCGGCGGCGATGATGTCGTCGTCGAAGTCGATGAGCACGGTCTTGCGGGACCACCGCGGCGTGGAACCCTCTGGCTGTACGGCGGTGTTCTCCCGGACCGAGACCGGCGCCTGGCTCCCCAGGGCACCGTGCAGCAGGCGCAGCGCCTTTTTGCCGTGACTCGCGAGGTCGGTGAGTCGTGCCTGGTGGATCCTGGTCACGCATACCGGGCCATCGCACACCAACTCCGCGGCGGCCTTGTCGAGGACATACATCCGGCGCGGGTCGGAGGGGAGGACGAGCAGGGCGACGGCCGCGCCCGCCAGGACGGGCGTCAGGGCGAGCAGCCGGGTGCGCGGGTTCGCGGCGACCAGCAGTGCGAAGCCTGTCGCGGCCAGGCCGAGCAGCCAGATCGTCTGCCCGACGTGCACGGAGGCGGAGAGCGTGACGAGCGCGTCGCGCACCTCTTCCACCGCCGGTGACAGCAGCGAGACCCGGTTCGGCTCTGTGGTCGGGTTCCCTTGCATCAGGGCCGTGAACGCGAAGGCGCCCATGGCCAGCAGCGGCGGGGTGAGCACGGACGGCAGGGCGCGCCCGACCCCCATGCCCAGCACGGCTCCCGCGACGAGTGAGAGCGCTCCCACCAGCGAGATCGGCAGCCATCCGAGGTGGGTGTACTCGGTGTTGGCGAGCACCTGGACCGCGCCCACGAGGACGAGCAGCGCGAAGGCCGAGGCCAGGGTGATCGCCATCGTGCCCGCCAGCGTGGCGGCGCGGTGCCAGACGGGACGCGAGGTGGTCGTCAGCAGCTCGGATATCTTCGAGCGGTGGTCACGCAGGCCCTGCAACGCGCCGAGCCCCACGGCCAGCGGCCACAGGTAGAACAGCAGGGCGCGCGTCCACAGGGCCAGGGACGTCCACTGGGCCGTCCACGCCGTAGTGCCCCTCCACCATTCAGCGTCCACCAGGTACAGGAACGCCAGCGCGCTCGTCAGGACCACGGCGCCGGCCCAGGGGGCGACGGAGCGCTTCAGCTCGATTCGCAGGACACGCGTATTCACCAGGCGCCCCTTCCCCGGCCGGGGCCCAGCAGCAGTGCCGAGTAGCCGCGCTCCAGCGGGCTGTCGCCCACGTGCTCGGGGCCGCCCGCCGCGGCCAGGTCGTCCGGGGTGCCCTGGAAGACCAGCCGGCCCTCGGCGAAGAGCACCACGTCGGTGCAGGCGGCGGCCACGTCCTCCACGAGGTGGGTCGAGACGACCACACAGGTGTCCTTGCCCAGTTCCTGCAGCAGTTCGCGAAAGCGCAGCCGCTGCGCCGGGTCCAGGCCGGCCGTGGGCTCGTCCAGCAGCAGGATCGACGGGTCATTGACGATGGCCTGGGCGATGCCCACGCGCCGCACCATGCCGCCGGACAGGGTCTTCATCCGCTTGTCGGCACGGTCGGCCAGGCCCACCCGCTCCACGGCGTGCTGCACCGCCGCGGGGATGTCCGCCTTGGGCACCTCCTTCAGCCACGCCATGTACTCGACGAACTCGCGGACCGTGAAGCGCTTGTAGTAGCCGAACTCCTGCGGCAGGTAGCCGATCCGTCGGCGCAGCGCACGGTGCTCGCCTCTGCCGCCCGCGGACTCGCCGAGCAGTTCCAGGGTGCCCTCGGCGGGGCGCAGTACGGTGGCCAGAGCCCGGATGAGGGTGCTCTTGCCCGCCCCGTTGGGGCCGAGGAGGCCGTGTACGCCGGTCCCCAGTGACAGGTCGAGCCCATCGACGGCCATGTGGTTTCTGCCGACCCTGACCTTCAGCCCGGTGGCCCGGATCTCCCAGGCGTAGGGCGTCGGTGCGATGTCGGCCGCGCTCACCGCGGTCATCATGTGGTGTTCCTTTCTCATGGTCAACGATGGGTTCCCAGCACGGAGTACGCGCCCCTGCGGGCGACCACGACACCGATGCCGAGCGCGAGGATCAGCCCCCACACGGGCAGACCGTCCCTCGCCAGGGCGAAGGTCGTACGGCCGGCGGCCAGGGTCGGTGCCACGACCACAGCGACCCATCCGGCCACCAGCCAGGCGGCGGCGCGGGTCACACCGACGACACCGCCGAGCGCCAGGGTCGTCGAGGTGAAGGCCAGGCAGGGCAGCAGCCATTGCCCGGCCGTCACCCCCGTCACCCATCCGCCCAGCAGCAACGCGGGGACGACTACGGCGAGCACGGACGCGGTACGCCGCAGCACCAGGTACAGCCCCGCCCTCGGCGCGGAGGCCGTCAGCTCGTACGCCGGGTCCAGACCTCGCGACCACGACGCCGCGACGCCGAGCACGGGCAGGACCGGGGAGAGCAGCAGCACCAGCGACACCTCGCCGGAACCGCTGTCGGCCAGGTCGAGCAGCAACGCGAGCAGCGTCACACCCACGACCATGGCCAGCCATGGCCCCATCACGGGCGTCATCCACCTCGACAGCCGCGCCGACCAGCGCCGTCGACGCGGTACCGGGGCGGTGCCGGCGAGCTGGGGTTCGAGGTCCGACCACACCGTGCCGACCAGCGCCGCGATGGCGGGCGCCTGCGCCGTGACGGAGGCCGACAGCCGGTCACGGCACACCCGGCACGCCTCCAGATGGGCCTCCAGGGCCCACACCTCGTCGGCGGCGAGGTCCGTGTCGCCGCGCGCATAACCGTCGATGATCCGAATCGACGCGTGTTCCACACTCATGCCAGTGCCTTCCGCATCTCGATCCGGGCCCGGCGGGCACGGGTCTTGACCGTGCCCTCGGGCAATCCCAGCAAGACAGAGGTCTCCCGGACGGACAGCCCGTCGAGCACCATGGCCTGCAGTACCTGTCTGAGCTCCGGCGCGAGACACCGCAGCGCGTCCCCGACCTCACCACCGACGGTCGCCGCGAGCGCCTCCTCCTCGGCGGCGGGCGCCATGGACCGCGGGGCAGCCGTGGGCGGCGGCTCCGCGTGGTGGGCCCGGCGCCGGAACGCGTCGACGAGCCGGCGCGCCGCGATCGTCCACAGCCAGCCGACGGCGGTTCCCCCAGCCGCGGCCCCGATGAACGCACCCGCCGCGCGCCACACCGCCAGATACGTCTCCTGCATGACCTCGGCGACGATCTGCTCGTCCGCGCAACGGCGGCGCAGCCGCACCGCCATCCACGGCGACGTACGCCGGTACAGCTCCTCGAACGCGGCACGGTCGCCTCTGGCCACCAGCCGGACGAGATGCTCCTCGTCCAGTTCGCCCGGTGTCTTCCTGACTGATCTCACACCCGCAAGACGTCAGGCACGAACGCCAGGTTTTCCCCCGGGCGTGATCCCCGTCACATACGGGGTCTCCGGAAGCCCCGCCCTGACGGCAGAGGCCGGGCCCGCACCGCGCACCGCACGCCGGGGGCCACCGCGGTGTGCCCGGCGCGCTCCGCAGGCTCGGGCTCGCGGCAGCCCCGTCACGGTATAGGTCACCACCGTGGCCGTTCGCTCAAGGGGATACCACAAGTCCGTACAGCAGAGGGATCCACGGCTCCGGCAGCCGCCACCAGCCGGATGAGCCACGAACCATACGGGGCCGGCGCGGCCAGAAGGCGATCGTCTCCGTGCCGAGGTGGCACCGCAGGTGCAGCACATCGCGGCCGGCCAGCTCACCCAGGTCGTCCCCACTCCCACGAGGCGAACCAGCGGGAGGGGTCGGGCTCCTGGCCGATCCCGTAGAACCGGCCGACGAGGTGGACGGGGGTCCGGGCGTCCCATCCTGACCGGCGAACAGCCGCTGCCAGGCGGCCCGTCGTCGACACGGGTGGTACCAGCGGTGTCATGACCGCCCGCAGTGGTGCCACGGCGTGCGGTGACCCACCGCCGGCCACCACCGGTCGGGCCGGGACTGGCGACACGGGCTTCGACACCGCGACGCCGGCCGGGTGATCGATGTCGCTGGCGGACGCGGCGGCTTGCTGCGCGCTGTGCTGACCCAGCACCCCAATCTGACCGGCATCCTCTTCGACCGACCCGAAACGGTCAACGATCATCTGCTGCACGGCGAAGGGCTCTCCGGCCGCCGGCAGACCGAGGGTGGGGACATCTTCACCGCACCCCAGGGCGGCGACCTGTACGTGTTGCGCTTCCCAGATGAACCAGAGTGAGCGGAAGGCCCGGATGTTTCGGATGTGCCTTGGGGTTCGGCGGCTTTCGAGACTGGCCGGCGGAGGCTTGCGGTGACTCAGCCACCCGAAAAGCCTGGCACATGGCCTTCATGAAGGCGACGTGCCACGCCGCTGGCATTCCAGCTGCGTTGGCTCGCCGATACCGCCATCTCGGCTCACCGAGCTCTTCCGCGGCGTCGCGTGTGTGGCGACGACCGATGGGGCCTCGCCTCCGGCGCGTCGCCGCTGGTGGAAGCACTTCGAGGATCCGTAGGTGGCCTGTGTGAGGACCAATAGTGCGTCCTGCCTGGGCACGGACCCGGCCCGATCGACCGAGCGCGGACCGGCCGCCTGGCACCCCGCCCCCGAACCCGTGCTGAGGCTCTGCGCTAAAGCGGCCGCCCTGTGCCGTCGCCGACACCCACGCGGGAGCAAACTGTTCGATTGTCCACGGCGGCCCGGTCCGCCACGTGGCGCAGGGCGTCGAGCGGGTATCCGGTGCTGCCGACCGACCGCACCAGGCCGGCGTCCTGCAGTTCACGCAGGGCGGGCAGGGTTTCGTCGGCGATCTGGTCGAGTGCGCCGAATTCGATGTCGTGGCACTGGACCAGGTCGAGGTGGTCGGTGCCCAGGCGCGAGAGATTCTCGTGCACGCTGCGTCTCACGCGCTCGGCGGTGAAGTCGAAGGTGTCGTCGCCGTAGCGGCCGACCTTGGTTGCCAGGACGTAGCTGGAGCGCTCGATGCCGCGCAGGGGCCTTGCCGAGCACCCTCTCCGCGAGGGTGTCTTCACGACACCTCCCCCTCGTCCGGCGCGCCGAACGGAGTGCGGTACGACGGGGCCCGGGTGCGCAGGTCGAGCCGGAGGGTGAGACGGACGGTGCTGGAACGGGGCAGTTCCACCCGCAGCCACGGCCCGTCGACGGCCTTCGACGCCGACGCCACCGTCGGCGCGGTGTGACCGTAGTCGTACAGGTCGCCGATCCAGGACGCATCGTCGCAGACAGTGTGCTCCACCGCGCGAATGGTGTGCTCGGCGAACGCACCGGCCTGGACGATCAGCGAACGTGGGGATTCGGGATCGAGGTTGACCAGGTCGATGACCGTGGCGTCGGGATCGATCGACGACACCAGGGCCGCAACGTCCGGGGGCAGTCCGGGACGCTGTGCGGCGGCGTCGTAGTAACGCACGCGTGCCTGCTGCAGCCCGCCGTTGTAGACCACCTGCGGGCCGCCCCAGGTGAGCTGGACCAGCGCTTCGGTGACCACGGGGTTGGACTGCTGCCACAGGTGGATGTCAGCCTCCGGCACGTCCCAGTCGCGGTAGAGCTCCATACGGGACAGCCGGTGGCGCACCTGGGCCTGCGCGGCGGCCAGCATCTTCTCCGGGTAGGTGGGATCGTCTCCCGCCAGGAAGGCCAGCCAAGGCTCCTCGTGGCCGGCCTCCTCCTTGCTGCGGAAGGAGCGGACGATGCGCCAGTCGTATCCGGCCCCTGCGCGCAGCCGCTCGATGCGCTTGCGATCGGTGTCCGAGGCCGTGTGGTGCCACAGCGCGGTCGGCACTGCCATGAGCATCGGGTTGTAGTCGAACCAGCCGTTGTCGTTGTAGCGGAAGGGCACGTGGAGGGTGGGGGTGCGGACGTCCTCGGCCAGCTGCGGGGTCCACTTGGAGCGGATGCTGGAGTCGGCCTCGGTGAAGGCCATCACCTTGCCGCGTGCGATCAGCTCGTCCAGGGCCGGGCGGACCAGATCGAGGCAGGAGTCGTCGCCGGTGACGGCAGCCCCCGCGAGTGCCGCGACGATGGCCGCATGCCCCAGGCTGTACCAGCCGTGCGGCCAGGACCAGCCGTAGTGGCCGCCGTACCAGCGGCCCTCCAGCAGGCCGCCGACGGTGCCGTCAGGGGCGACGTTGTCCGGCAGGATACCCCCGTTGGCGGCCGCGCGTTCACGCCAGGCGCCGACGTACTCGGCTATCCAGTCGGCGTAGCGCTGCTCACCGGTGACGATCCAGGCGTTCAGGACGAGTCCCGTCGCGGCGAGGTTGACCGCGGTGTCGCCGGAACCCATACGGTGGCGCATCTCCTCGCCGAGGCGCGGATCGGCCTCGGGCGGGGGCTGTGCGACGTCCGCGGGCAGGGTCCAGTCGAGGGGGAAGCCGTACATCTGTGCTTCCTTGGGAAGCCACGGGTAGGCGTCGCCGTCGAAGAGGCCTTCGCGGGTGGGGTCGCTGCCGTTGTGCGGGCGGCGGATGATGCGGTGCTCGGGGTCGTAGTTGCCGTGCCGGGGATCGGCATACAACTCGGCGAAGCGGCAGGCGCGTTCGGCCCAGCGGTCGGGGGCGGCCATGCACAGGAAGTACAGCATCAGCAGGCTCTCGCCCTGGTGGAACCAGTCGTAGCCGCGCTCGTACTCGTCCTTGAGCATGCCCAGCTCGGTCAGCTGGTGGGTGACGCCCTCCCAGTGCCGCTCGGCCTGGGCGAGCAGGTCGTCGGCGCCGCCGAGCAGGTACAGCTGGGGCCAGTTGAAGAACACCTCGTAGAAGTCGTCGACGCCGTCGCGGGAGGTGAGTTCGCGCGTGTAGCGCAGCCGCCCATCGGGCCCGGTGAAGTCGTGGGCGAAACGGCGCCAGGCCCGGTCGAGCAAGCCGAACAGCTCGCGTTGCGCTGTCGCCCAGCCCGGCGGTTCGAGCAGCGGCACCGAGGCCGTGATGACGGGTTGCATCGGGGGAACTCCGTTCGCGTTCAGGCGCGACTGCGTTCGGGCATCGCGCGGACTGCACACCGCCTGGGATCCCGGGTGTGGTGTGCGTGGTGTGTCGCCGACCGGTGGTCAGTTCTTGGTCGCGCCGGAGAGCATGCCGGCGACCAGGAACCGCTGGGAGAAGAGGAAGACGATCAGAACAGGGGTGATCGCCAGGAGCGTGGCCAGGGCCAGTTCGGGGCGCTGGATCTCCAGACCGCTCGCCGTCGGGTTGAACTGCGGGACGGAGTTCAACAGCGTGCCCAGGCCCACCTGCACCGGGAACTGGTCACTCTCGGGCAGCATTACGTACGGCAGGAAGTAGTTGGTCCAGTTCGCAACGAAGCTGAAGAAGCCGACCAAGGCGACAACGGGGGCGGCCAAGGGCAGCGCCACCCGACGGAAGACGCCGAACTCCGAACAGCCGTCCAGCCGGGCCGCGTCCAGCAACTCTCGGGGCAGCGCGGTGCTGAAGTAGATGTAGGTCAGGTACACCCCGAACGGGTAGAAGGCGTACGGCAGGATGATCGACCACATCGAGCCGATCAGATGGACCGCGTTGATCTCCAGGAACAGCGGGACGATCAGGGTCGCGTTCGGCATGAGCATCACCACGAGGGTGGCGATCAGCAGGGTGCGCCGGCCCTTGAACTCGGTCATCGCCATCGCGTACCCGGCGGGCACGGCCACCCACAGGGTGATCAGCAGGGCGAGGAAGGAGTAGAGGGCCGAGTTGCGCAGCCACAGGAAGATGGCATCGTCCTGGTAGGCGGTCAGGCCCTTCCAGTTGGCGCGCAGCGCGCTGAAGGAGCCGAACGACAGCGGATGGTTGTGGACCAGTTGGGCATCGGTCTTGGTGGCTGCCAGCAGCAACCACAGCACCGGCAGCGCGAAGAAGATCAGAAAGAGCAGGAGCACCAGGGTCGACAGCGGGTTGAGACGGCTCCACAGCAGGCGTCCGCGCCTGGCGCGCCGCCCGGGGCGGTTCGGTCCGCGCCGACCGCCGGGCAGGCGGGTGATGTCGGCGGGCCGCCGGACGTCAGTCTGCATCGAAGAACCCCGATCTGGCCACGAAGACTCCTGCCACGGCCACCCCCACCACCAGCAGTTCCACCGATACGGCGGCCGCGGTGTTGACGTCGTTGTTCTGGAAGGCGAAGTCATAGGCAAGCTGGTTGAGGGAATAGTCCCGGCCGGCGACACCGACGCTCGCCTGGGACAGCAGCTGCGGCTCGACGAACAGCTGAGTGCCGCCCGCGAACGTCAGGATGACCATGTAGACGATCCACTTGCGCAGCAGGGGAATCTGGATCCGCCAGGCCGACTGCCAAGGCCCTGCCCCGTCGATCCGTGCCGCTTCCAGGACGTCGGGCGAGATGTTGTTCAGCGCCCCGTACATCACCACGATCCAACCGCCCGCTCCGGTCCAGAAGGCGATCAGAGTGAACAGGATCGGCAGCTGCCCGGGGGCGATGACCTCGCCGAAGCTGTGGTAGCCAAGTGCCTCCAGCAGGAAGCCGACCGGACTGACAGTGGGATCCAGGACGAACAACCACACCAGGACACCGGCCGCGCCCGCCAGCGCGCCGGGAACGTAGTACAGGAACCGCAGGGCCCTGCTGACGCCCCTGAGCGCCATCCGCTGCAGCAACAGCGCCAGCCCGACGACGAAGACGACCAGAGATGCCAGCCACCACAGCAGATACAAGGTCACGTGCGCGATGGCGGAGCCGAAACGGAAGTCACTGGCGGCGGCGGTGAAGTTGGACAGGCCCGTGAAGGAGCCGCCGGCATCGGTGAAGGCGAAATAGATCGCATAGCCGGTCGGCACGAGACCGAAAGCGATCAGCAGGACCACATACGCGGCCACGAAGCAGTGTCCGGCCCGGCCGGGCCACCGGATGTACGCCCTGCGTACCTGGGCCCGGCCGGACTTGAGAGCAGGCGCGGTCACTGGCTCACCTGGTAGCCGTCGGCGCGGGCGTAGTCGGCGATCGACTTCTTCCAGGCCGGCAGCAGGGAGACGATGGACTTCCCCGCCGTCAGCCCCGGTGTCACCGTGGCCGCCCAGACGGCCTCCTGGCTGAACTGGCCGTAGCCCCATCCCGGCCAGACCTGTTGCGCGGCGTCCTTCAGCGGCGTGGCGATGTCACCTGCGAAGTAGTTCGAGGCGGCCTGCTTTTCCAGCCAGTTCTTCGCCGCGGGAGCATAGGCCGGGTAACCGGGCGCGACCTTGGCCTGGTACTCGTCCGAGGTGGTCACCCAGGTCATGAAGGCCGTGGCGGCCTTCAGGTTCGTGCTGTGGGCCGACAGCAGCCAGGTGCCGCCGCCCACATTGCCCGCGGTCGGGGTGGTGTCGGTGGCCCACCGCGGCATCGGCGCCACGGCGATCTGCTTCGCCGGGGTCTTGAACGTTCCTTGGAACAAGGCGCCGCCGAACCACGACGGACCGGGCATCATCAGGATCTTGTCGGCCTGATTCTTGTCGAAGTCCGAACTGAACACGCTACTCAGGGACATGGTCTTGTTCTTGACAAGGCCGTCGAGCAGCGAAGCCATGCGGGTGCACTCGGCGCTGGTGGTGGTGACCTTCACCGCCTTGGGCCCGGTGATCTCGTTGGCGCCGCACTTACTCGCCCACAGATAGACCTCCGGAGTCCAGGGATCGCCGGCCGAGCCGACCAAGTAGCCGGGGTGCTCGGCCGCCACCTTCTTGCCCAGAGCCTGGTACTCCTCCCAAGTCGCGGGAATCTTGTAACCCCACTTCTTCATCAGCGGCGCGTTGTACCACAGCACGGTCTGGGCGAGGTCGTTGCGCAGGCAGTACAGGGTGCCGTTGACGGTGCAGGGCGTGTTGGAGCCCTTGGCCCAGCCGTCCAGGGTCGATTTGGGGATGAGGCCCTTGTCCAGGGGAGCAGTGAAGCCGGCGCCCACCGCCCAGGTGGTCTCGTTGTTCTGGGTGCTGAACACCACGTCCGGCCAGCCCTTGCGGGTGCGGTTGAACAGACTGACCTTGGTGCGCAGGTAGTTGGAGCCGTTGGCGTCTCCGTCGTAGGTGACGATGCTCATCTTCACGTCGGGGTGCTGCTGTTGGTAGAGCCTGGCTGCCGCCGCACGTGAGGAGTCCACCCACACGGTCAGCGTGCCGCCGGTCTGCTTGGCCGGCTTGAAGCCGTCCTGGGAACCGCTGCTGGTGCCGCTGCCACACGCGGCAGCGCCGGCCAGCACGAGAACGCTGGTCACGGCCAGCAGGCCGACGTGTCTGCGGGTCCCACCTGCGCCGGCTGTGCGGACCTTGGTCGTCATGAACCACTCCACTACGTCGTGGCGCCCGCCCATCCCCGGCCGGCGCCGCACAGTCACCTCCCGGATGGTTCGCCGTACACAAGGCTCACGGGACCCTTCCGGGCGAAGCCGCATAGACCAGAACACTCCGGGCAAGCAGCATCGCTCTTTGGTCACACATAACAAGCGCCAAGCGTCGTTACGTCAACATGATGAGCGTGTTTATTTTCAAGATCTTTCAGCTCGGGAAGACCTCATTAATATCCTAAACCCGCCAATTCTCGGCAGCTCGTTCCCTTGAAAGAGAAAAATAAGTACTACACATCTGGACGGCACGCCGAACGGTATGCGGTACCGTGCGCGTAGGAGCGGTCGGGTGCCGCAGGTTTTGTGACGGAGATGAGGAGGCGGTCGTTGGACGGCGATCCCCCGGTGGCGGCGGACAGCTTGACGGAGCGGTCGACCGAGCAGGGCAGCGCGGCATACCGGCCCGGCTATGAACTCGTGGCAGAGGAGATCCTGCGCCTCATCGCCGAATCTCAGCTGCAGCCAGGCGAGCGGATGCCCACGGAGAGCCAGCTGGCGTCACGCCTGGGTACCAGCCGGACCGTGGTGCGCGAGGCCGTCAAGATCCTTTCGGCGCTAGGGCGGGTCCGCGTGCAAAAGGGCCGTGGGCTGTTCGTGGCCAATGACCCTGGCATGCTGAGCTCTTCACGCCTGGGAAGCTTCTTCCTCCCCACCGACCTCGACCACATCTACCGTTTGTTCGAGTTCCGCCGCGTACAGGAAGAGGCCGCCAGCCGTCTGGCGGCGACGCGGGCGACCCCGGCGGATCTGCGAGCGATTGAGAGTGCGGCCGAGACCTGCCGGCAAGGCTTCCTGACGGGCCGTCAAGACTTGTTCGAGCGCGGCGATGACGACTTTCATCTCGGCATCGCCCAAGCCTCACAGAACCCGTTCCTGGCGGAGGCGGTCCGCGAAGCCCGCCGACTCCAGCGGCAGTCAAGCACCATGGGACTGCACGGCACCGTCGGCGGCCACGCCGAGGGAGCCGTGACCGAGCATGCGGTGATCTACCAAGCCATCAGAGACGGAGATCCAGAAGCCGCAGCTCAAGCAGCCACCGTGCATCTGGATCAGACCCTCGAGGATTACCGCCGCGAGATTCAGCGCCGTGTGTTCGGTTAGACCGTGCGACCCGACCGTCGCTCACACCCCGCTGCCGCAACCCGCACGCAGCCGCAGGAGTGCGAAGCTCCATGCGCGAGATCAGCCGCGACGTACTGGACCTGGTGGCCGCCACCCACGGTCCGCACCATCAGTGCCCGGACGGCTTCGTGTTGTTCGCCGGAACGTTGTTCGCCCTACCGAGGACCGGCAGGCACCCGGCGCGGGCTTCATCCACGAGTACGGCGACATCGTGCGGATTTCCAGCCCGCGGCTCGGCGCTCTGGTCAACACTGTCATCCCCAGCGAGCAGGCCGCGCCGTGGACGTTCGGCGTACGAGCCCTGATGCGTAACCTCGCCCGGCGCGGCGTGCTGTGAGACGGCCATATGCCTGGCCGCGCGGTCCCGTTGTGCGCGGCGCTGCCGCTGCCGCTGCCGCGACGTGCGCTGCGCACGCCCGGCTCATGCCCGAGCAACCGGCTCCTGCCCGAACGTGGCGTGCAAGCGCCGCGTGTGATCCACGTGGCGCTCGGCTCCGGTCAACGTGACCCTGATCGTCAGGCGCGGATCCGCGCTGGAGGCGGCCAACCGCACCTCCAGCTCGCCCGGTTCGACGACGCGCCGGCCGTCGCGTCCGGTGAAGGAGGCGAGGTCGGCCGGGAGCGTGACACGGAGGCGGCGGGTCTCGCCCGGCTTCAGTTCGACCCGGGTGTAGCCGGCGAGGCGCTGCACCGGCTGGACGACGGAGGCGACCGGGTCATGCAGATAGAGCTGGACGACCTCGGTTCCGGACCGCCCGCCTGAGTTGCGGACGGTGAAGGTGAGGGTGAACTCGCCGTCCGTCGGAGCCTCCTGGACGTCCACCGTCAGGTCTGCCCAGTCGAACCGCGTATAGGACAGGCCGTGGCCGAAGGCGAACGCGGGGGTCGGGTCGATGTTGGACACCTCGCTGGCGTGCGCGAGCCGCGCCCCGAGGTACGTGGCCGGCTGGGAGCCCGGCCCGCGCGGCACGCTGACCGGGAGTCGTCCGGAGGGATTGGTCCGGCCGCTGAGCACCCCGGCGATCGCGTGCGTGCCCTCCTCACCCGGGAAGAAGGACTGCACGATCGCGGCGGACTCCTCCACGGCGCGGCCGAGGGCATACGGCCCTCCCGCGAGCAGCACGGTGACCACGGGTGTCTCCTGGTCGAGGAGGGTGTCGAGCAGGTGCTGCTGCGCGCCGGGCAGCGCCAGCGTCTCGGCGTCGCATCCCTCGCCGCTGGTGCCCCGGCCGAAGAGCCCGGCGCGGTCGCCGAGCACCACCAGGGCGACGTCGGCCTCGCGTGCCACCTGGGCGGCCTCGCGGATGCCGGAGAGATCACCGTCGTCGATTCCGGTGCCGCGGGCGACCGTGATCTCGGCGTCGGGGAACTCGGCGGCGAGAGTGTCGCGCAGCGTGGGCAGCTCGATACCGAGTGGGGTCCCGGGGTGGCGGACGCCGATGTGCTGGGGGAAGGAGTAGCAGCCCAGTACGGCGGTGGGTTCGTCGGCGTTGGGACCGAGCAGGGCGATGCGGCGCGGCCTGGCGAGCGGCAGGGTGCCGTCGTTGCTCAGCAGCACGATCGCTTCCTCGGCGACCGTGCGGGCCAGCACGCGGTTCTCCGGACCGTCCAGGTCGATGGGGCGCCGGCCGTGGGCGCGGGCGGCCGCGGGGGGGCCCCCCCCCGGCGCCCGGGCCGCGCGGGAGCCACGGGGGGAGACGCGCCGCCACAACACACGCGGGAGTTAC
>NZ_JBHYVB010000076.1:0-8883 GCF_042750115.1 Streptomyces sp. NPDC059455 | reverse complement strand
GGGCCCCCCCCCGGCCTCCCCCGCCCGGCCGCGGCCGCCCGCCCCCCGCTGCGCGCCCGCCTCGTCCAGGTCGGCCCCGTCGAGCGCGGCCGGTACAGGGTTCCAGTCCGGGTCGAGCAGGCCGAGCATCACCTTCTGCGTGAGTACCCGGCGCAGGGCCCGATCTACCAACGCCTCCGGTATGTGGCCGTCGGCGACGGCCTCGGCCAGGGGTGCGCCGTACGTCTTGACGTTGGGCAGTTCGACGTCGATGCCCGCGTGCAGCGCCGTGCCGGCGGCGCCGGCCCAGTCGGCTGCGATGCCGTGCAGGGTCTTCAGGAAGGCGATGGCGAAGTAGTCGGCGACGACAGTACCCTCGAAGCCCCACGTGTCGCGCAGTAGCCCGGTGAGCAGATCCTCGTCGGCCGCGGCGGGCATGCCGTCGGTGTCGGTGTAGGCGTTCATCACCGACCGGGCGCCGCCTTCACGGATCGCCATCTCGAAGGGAGGCAGCAGAACGTCGGCGCGTTCACGCGGGCCCACGGAGGAGGGGGCGAGGTTACGGCCGGCGCGGGAGGCCGAGTAGCCGACGAAGTGCTTGAGGGTGGCGACGATCCCGGCGGACTCAAGGCCCTGCACGTATGCCGTCCCGATGGTGCCGACGAGGTACGGGTCCTCGCCGATGGTCTCCTCGACCCGGCCCCAGCGGGCGTCGCGCACGACATCCAGGACGGGCGCGAGTCCCTGGTGGACGCCGACGGCACGCATGTCGCGGCCGATGGCGGCGGCCATGCGCCGCACCGTGTCCGGGTCGAAGGTGGCGCCCCAGGACAGCGGAACGGGGTAGGCCGTCGCCCCCCAGGCGGCGAAGCCGGCCAGACACTCGTCATGCGCGAGAGCGGGGATGCCGAACCGGTTCGTGGCGGCGATACGGGTCTGGGTGCGGGCCAGGGAGAGCGCCCCCAGGGCGGGGTCGACGGGGACCGTGCCGAAGGGCCGGGTCAGCTGGCCCAGTCCGGTGGGCAGGAGTGCGTCGAGATCGACGGCCTCCTCCATGTCGTGCTGATGGGGGGCGACTTCACCGCCCTGATCGGAGGCGCCCACCCACACTCCGTACAGCTGGGCGGTCTTCTCCTGAAGGGTCATCGCGTCGATCAGGGCGTCGACTCTCGCGGTGACGGAAACGGTGGGGTCGTTCCAGAGGGAGGCTTCGGGGGTGTTCTCCACGGCCACGTTGGCGTTCACTTTCCTCCCACGCCCATCAGACCCTTGACCAGGGCGTGGCGGGCGAACAGGTAGACGAGCAGGACTCAAGGCGGAGCAGATCGCGTCCGGGCGCCGGCATCGGCCCGCATCCGCTGCGCCGGCCCATCGGGGGACGAGGCTGCCGCTGCTTCCAGGGTTGATGCAGGTCGTCCCGCCCGACCTGGTGCACGGGTGCTGGCCGAGATCGGGACGTGCGAGCAACGGCTGCGGAGCCTGGCTGCCGCGTCTCGCCACGTCCTGTCGGAATTCGATCGATCCTGGAGCTCACCGAACGTCTCGGACCCCAACAGCGTCGGCGTCGGCGTTGATCAACGACTGAATCCGGCGGTCAGACCGCTCAGCAGCTGGCGGCGGCCGAAGGCGTACAGGACCAGGACGGGCAGTGTGGTGAGGACGACGGCGGCGAGAACGGCAGGGACATTGACCCCGTACTGGCCCTGGAAGGTCCACAGTGCGAGCGGCAGGGTCCGGCGGTCAGGGCTCTGAGTGAGGACCAGCGGCAGCAGGAATCCGTTCCAGATGGTCAGTGCGTTGAAGATGGTCACGGTGAGGATGGCCGGTCGGGTGAGCGGTGCCGCCAGCCGCCACAGTGTCGTCCATTCGGTGGCGCCGTCGACCCGCATCGAGTCGAACAGTTCTTTGGGCACGTCGCGGATGAAGTTGGTGAGCACCAGCACGGACAGAGGGATGGCGAAGGCGATCGACGGGAGGATCAGCGCCAAAAGACTGTCATACAGATGCAGTCTGATGATGATCAGGTAGACCGGGATGACCGTCGCCTGCAGCGGGATGGCCAGGCCCATGAGGAACAGCCCGTTCATCGCCCGCAGGACCCGCATGCGCCAACCGCGAACGATCGCGTAGGCGGCCATGAAGGAGACCACGACCGCCGGCACCACGGCGCCGGCGGTGACCACGACGCTGTTCACGAAGTAGCGAAGGAAGTCGGACTCGATGACCAGCCGGTAGTTGTCCAGTGTGGGGTCGCTTGTGGGCACCAGCGGATTGCTCGCGTAGTAGCGGCTCTGGGCCTTGAGGCTGGTGATGAGGGTCCAGTACAGGGGTACGGCGACGACGACGAGCCAGAGCCATCCGGCCAGGCCGCCGCCCCAGTTGCGCCGGCGGGCCGCCTGATGGGAGTGGCGTTGCCGCTCACGGTGGGTTGCCTTCCGCGGTCGTCGCGGCTCGGTCAGCGTGGTGGACACGTCAGGCCCCCTCGAGTTGGCTCGCGCCGGCGTCCCGGCCCCCGAGCCGGCGCAGCAGCAGGGCGAGGGCCAGACCCACCAGGACCAGGATGCCCGCGATGGCGCTGGCCTGTCCCATCAGGCTGGCCTGGAATCCCCGCTTGTACATGTCCAGCGCGAGGACGCGGGTGGCGTCTGCGGGGCCGCCCTCGGTCAGGACGAAGATGAGGTCGAAGAAGGTCAGCGATCCGACCACCATCAGCGTGGACGAGGTGATGATGGTGTATTTGAGCTGGGGCAGAGTGATGCTGAAGAACTGCCGGATCCGTCCGGCTCCGTCCAACTGCGCGGCCTCGTACAGGGACTTCGGAATCTGCTGGACCCCGCCCTGGTAGATCAGTGAGTGGAACGGGATGAACTGCCAGGAGACGACGAAGATGACGACCCCGAACGCGAGCCCGGGCCGCCCCAGCCAGTCCTGGCTGAGCACCTGGATCTTCAGCCCGGCACCGAGCCCGAAGTTGGGGTCCAGTAGTGCCTTGTACGCGATCGCGATCGCCGCGGAGCTGAGCATCAGCGGGATGAAGTACACCACGCCCAGCACCGCACGGTAGCGCTGGCGGCCGGCCAGGAACGTGCCGAGCAGAATGCTCAGCGGCGTCTGAACGGCCCAGGACACGGCCATCACCAGGAACGTCACCCAGAGGGCGTGCGGCAGCCCCGGGTCGGTGAGCACCGCACGCCAACTGGTCAGCCCCGACGGGTGGATGGCGCCGATCCCATCCCATGTGGTGAAGCTCAGCGCGAAGACACCGACGAGCGGAATCACGGCGAAGCCGACGAAGACCACCAGCGCCGGCGTCGCCAGCCACGGCAGGATGCTGCGTGGTTCGCGACGCGGCGGATGGCTGGTGAGTGAGCTCATTTGCCGGTGACCTCGTTGAGGTTGCGGGCGAACTGCTTTGGTGAGATGGACAGTTGGAACAACTTGACGATGTTGTCCAGCAGGGTCTCGGCGGCCGTCGGACTGAGCGCCTGGTCCCAGGACTGGCCGAACACCTTGGCCTTGCTGGCGGTGTCGTAGGTGAACTGCAGGAAATCGGCGCTCTTGGAAGCGGCCAGCAGCTTCTCCGTGCCCAGCCGGATCGGAACGGACCCGTTGTCGATCCACTTCTTCACCTCGTCGTCCTGGAGGACGCCAGTGGCGAAGAAGTCCTTGGCGATCTTCTTCTGCTCGGCGCTGGCCTTCGAGGAGATGGACAGATACTGGGCGGGGTTGCCGACGGTGTCGCTCGGATCGCCCTTGCCGCCTTCAACGGGCGGGAAGGTCATGTAGCCCAGCGCGCCGCTGGAGACGAAGTCCCCACCATCGGCTTGCTGGATGCCGTACGACCAGGAGCCGTGCAGCATCATCGCGGCCTTGCCGGTGTACAGCAGCGCCTGGTCGGCGTTGGAGTCCGCGGTGATCGAGGAGAAGCCCTTGACGAACCCGTGGGCTCTGACCAGCTCCTGCACCTTGGTCAGCGCGGTGATGGCGTGCGGGTTGGACCAGGCGTTCTTCTCGCCTTCGATGATGGCCTGGAACACCTCGGGACCGCCGATGCGGTCGAACAGGAACTCCAGCCACATCATGTTCGTCCACCGGGACTGGCCACCCAGGGAGAACGGTGCTATGCCCTTCGCGTTGAACTTGGGCACCAGCGCCATGATGTCGTCCCAGGACTTCGGTGGTCCCACGCCGACCTGGTCGAAGACCTTCTTGTTGTAGTAGAGGATGATCGGCTGCACGGTCTCGCCCGGCATCGCGTAGATCTTGCCGTCGACGGTTGCCGCGCCGAACGAGGACGGGAACAGCCGCTTCTTGACCTCGGAGTGCTCGTCGAACCACGCGGTGAGGTCCTCGACCTGGCCCGCTTCCACGTAGGTGCGCAGCGTCCCGCCACCCCAGCCCCAGATGAGGGTGGGCGCCTGCCCGGCACCGATGGCGGTCTTGATCTTCGTCTTGTACGCGTCGTTCTGGAACGTGGTGTCTTTGATCTGCTCCTTGGGGTGGGCCTTGTTGAACGCGTCCACCGCGCCGGCTCTGGCACCTTCCTGCGGCTGGCCGCTCAGGTACCAGTACGTGGCCCCACCACCGCTCTTGCTGGGACCGGACGAGCCGCAGGCCGCCAGCGCCGCGGAGATCGGCACGCCGGCGGCCAGGCCGAGGAGGGTACGTCGAGAGAGGGGGATCGCCATGTCTTTTCTCCGCACTCGAGAGCCACCGGCTTCTCGTGAGCCATAGTGAAAACTTTTCGAAAAGACTCATTTGAGATCCGTTCGTGCAAATTAAGTTTCGGGCTGACGCCCTGTCAAGACATGTGCAGGCACGTTGTCGGGCAGCAGTCAGCTGCGTAGTATCGGGCGAGAACGGCTCATGAGAAACCTTGACGGGGACCGAAACTGTTTCGAAACAGGCTGGTAGAGGGTGAGGGGCGATGCGATGGCTGCGGCTGACACACTGTCGGTGCAGGTCATGCCGCGCCGGATGCCCCGGTCGGCCGGGTCCGGCCCACCGGCAAGCCACGGGTGCAGACCCCCGCCGTCCGGGCGATCGGCCCGGACGGTCCGGCAGTTGGCCCGCTTCGCCCAGGTACGGCTGGAGTCGGGCGCAAGCACACGCATATGGGTCGGCGTGCATGCCGATAGGACCGCGTTCACCGGACGCGATCTCACGCAGATCGTCGGACGTGTCGAGGGCGATGGGCTCGTCGGCACCTCCCCGGACGGGCTCGGTGCCGGGTTGCCGTACGGTTGACCGGTTCCACCCGGCCTGCCGACCCGACCGGCGGCTCACCACACCGGTGGACGTACAGCTGGGAGGAACCGATGCGACCGAACACCAGGCGCACTACTTTGGCGGACATCGCCCAAGCGGCTGGGGTCTCCGTCGCGACCGTGTCCAAAGTGGTCAACGGTCGTGGTGACGTGGCGCCGCGGACCCGCGCCCGGGTGCAGGAACTGCTGCATCAGCACCACTACCTCGCGCCCGTGTTCCGCCATACCGAGGCCATCGAAAGCCCGACCATCGAGGTGCAGTTCAAGGGCGGCCTCAAGTCGTACGTGGCCGAGACCCTGGAAGGCATCGTCGACTCCGCCGCCGAATTGGGGGCGTCGGTGGTGATCAGTAAGGCGTCCCGTGCCCCACACTGGGCCCGGGACCTGGTCTCAGCCGGGCGCCGCGCCGTCATCGCGGTCACCAGCGTGTACTCCACAGCGCACCTGAACGAACTGGCCAGGGCCGGGCTGCCGCTGGTCGTGCTGGACCCACTTCACCTGCCGGACAGCCGGGTCAACAGCGTCGGGGCGACCAACTTCGCCGGCGGCCTGGCCGCGACCCGGCACCTGCTCTCCCTGGGTCACCGCCGCATCGCCTATCTCGGCGGACCGACCATGGCCGTATGCAACCAGGCACGCATGCACGGCTACCGCGCCGCCATGGAGGCGGAAGGAGCGCAGGTGCCCGACGCCTACGTCCGGCCCGGAGAATTCACGTACGAAACCGGGTTGCTCGGCGCCACGGCGCTCCTGGGGCCGCAAGAGCCACCGACGGCGATCTTCGCGGGCAACGACGAGATCGCCCTCGGTGTCATCGAGACCGCCCGCACCCGAGGCCTGCGCATCCCGGAAGACCTGAGCGTGGTCGGCTTCGACGACACAAGCCTCGCCCAGATGGCCTCACCGCCACTGACCACCGTGCGCCAGCCACTACGGGAGATGGGCAGTGCCGCCCTGCGCACCGCCCTCCGATTGGCCAACGGCGAAAAGGTCGAGTCCCACCACATCGAACTCGCCACCGAACTCGTGGTACGCGCCTCAACGGCGCCGCCCCGCGAAGAGACTTCGGCGCGTAGATAATCGCAGGTGAGAGGTCTTCGAGCAGGATTGGCGAACCGGTCGGAGACGTCTGCCGCGCGGGCCGCCGTGAGCGGGTCGATCTGCTGTCCGAGGCCTCGGCCCACGCGAGGTCAAGGACCTCGCCCCCCTCTCGTTCACTGGGATCCACAGGCGATACGAATGCCGGGAGGACGCGCTCGTGGACCACCCCCATCGACAAGCACACCTACGAAGTCGGCGCGATGATCCTCACTCGGTCACCTCGGTATAGATCGACGCACAGCCTCGTAGCCCGCCTCGGTGAACCGCCATGGGTTCTCTGCCGCTCGGGAGTGTGCGTCGCTGTGGCCATCAGCAGCATGCGCGTGGTGGCCGCATGCGTTCCCTGGGGCTGGTGGCCGTCGGCGAAGTCCCGGCCGGTCAGGTCAGGAAGCTGCTGATGGCCCGATCTGTCGATAGGCCGCTGGCGGATGATTTATCGGTACCGGACCGCGCTCCCGTGGCCACGTGCGCCTCACTCGGCGTGCGGTGGCGCCGCTACGGGGCGGGGTGGGGTGCCGTGGGCCGCGGTCAGGTAGGCGAGGTTGGCCCGGCGGGCGGTGGTGATCCACCACAGCGAGAGCACCAGGCCCAGGGTGACGTTTCCGGCGGCGAACGTAAGGGCCCAGAACACGCCCTGGGCGATGTACGCCAGGGCGTAGCTGGGCAGGTGGCCGGCTCGTCGGAGGCGGGCGGTGCACCAACTGCCGATCACCACCGCTGTCCCGTCCACCACGTAGAAGAGCCCGAGCCCCCGCTTCCGCTGTGCAGTTCGTTGAGGGCCAGTCCCGCGATGAGGACGTTGAACCCACCGCTGATCAGGCCCCATGCCATGCCGACCCAGATGATGGACTGGGCCAGGGGGTAGCGGTTCACCAGCGTCACGCCGTCTCGTGCGTCGCGCAGCAGCGAGCGGGCACCGGGCTCGGCGGGCGTGGTTCTGGTGGCGGCCGGGTATCGCGCGATGAGGGTGCCGATGGCGGCACAGGTCTGGGCGGCGAGGGCCAGCAGGACGGTCAGGTCCGGGTTCCAGGCCGTCAGCACACCGCCGGCGGCGGCGCCGATGACTGTCATGAGGCCCTGCATCCAGCCGATGGTCGCGTTGACGGCGGTGTACTGGCTGGGCTCCACCAGCCGGTAGAGCCACACTTGCCGGGCCGACTGCCATAACGCGTTGCTGACCGTCAGCAGCGCGTAGAGGGCCGCGACGGGGGCCGGGCCGTGGTGGAACAAGAGGAGGAGAGCCACCATGCACGTCATCTGGGTGGCCATGGAGAGCAGCGAGAGTTTGCGGGCGTTGTACCGGTCGGCGAGGCTTCCGGCCAGCGGCATGAGCAGCAACGACGGCAGGATGCCGACGAGTTCCACCATCGCCAGGGTGGAGGTCGAGTACTGCTCCAGGATACGTACGAAGATCACGATGCGGATGACCCACGTCGCACCGGAATCGAAGACCGTCGCACACCACAGCAGGGCGACGTCGCGAGAAGCGAGGGACTTTCCCGCCAGCTGGCGGAGCCTCCCTGTCGAGTTACCGATGCGAAGACCTCCAGTGATCGGCCGGTGGCGGCGGGAGCGCGGCCCGCCCCGGGGCGCCATGATCGGCGTACCGGCGGAAGGGCCCCGTCATCCCACCGAGGGCGCCGCCGCGGTATGGCGGCGGGGCCGCCCGGCACGGTCGCCCGGGTCGGTGCCCTCCGCCCCGGAGTTCCGGGCGGGCAGCCACCTTCCGTTCCGTTCACCGAACACCTCGCCGGAGCCGTCCCGCCGGTGTACCACCTCGCCCCGCCGGACGGTCGCCTGGACGGCGCCGAGGAGTTCCCTGCCCTCGTACGCCGACCAACCGTTCTTGGTGTGGATACGGTCGGGTGTCATCGTCCACGGTGCCTCGGCGTCCACGACGACCAGGTCGGCGTCCTTGCCCACCTCGCGTCCGCGCGGGCAGTGCCGCCAGCCGACGGCTCAGCCGCTTATGGAGATCCGGCGGCACTTCGGTGAGCAGCGCCCTGACCACGTCGTGGTTGTGCAGTGACTTCGTCGTTCCGAGCATCGAGAGCAGCTGGAGGAGCAGATACGGATTGCCCTGTGTGCGCCGGTGCAGCGCACGGACCACCTGGGTGTCTACGACAGCCCCCACCTGGGCGGCGATGAGGTCCTCGGTGGCCTGCTCGGACAGCCCCTCCAGCCGCATCGTCCGGGTCCCCGGATCGCCGAGGATGTCGCTCAGCTGCCCGCTCAGGTCCTCGCCGCGGACCGGTTCCTCGCGGCTGTAGGCGTCGTTGACCGTCACCAGGACGCTCGGTCGGCCGCCGTGCAGCCGAGCTCCGAGCAGCCTGAGAAGATCCAGCGACGGACCGTCGGAGAGATGCAGATTCTCCAGTACGAGCACCAGCGGCCGTTCGGAGCTCAGGGCGGTGAGAGCCTGTGTCATATCCCCGGCCGGGCGTGCGACGCCTGGCACGCTCCCCCAGCTACCGCTGGGAGGTGCCCCCTCTCGCGGCGTTGCCGAAACGCCCATGTGGCTCCGCCACGAGGGCGC
>NZ_JBHYVB010000075.1:0-48590 GCF_042750115.1 Streptomyces sp. NPDC059455 | reverse complement strand
CGCCCGCGCGGGCCGCGGCGGGGCCCGCCCCCCCCCGCCCCCCCCCCCCGCCGGGGGGGCCCCCCGGGGGCCCGCGGGGGGCGGGGGGCCGGGGGGGCACGCACCGCGGCCGCTGCCGCGCGACGCGGCCGGAAGCGGCCAGCCGGATACGGCGCTCAGGGAGCCGTGACGACCGCGCCGCCACCCGCCCCGGCCGTGATCCTGCCGGGGCACAGCCCCCGTGCCGCGAGTCCGCTGAGGATCTGCGGCACGGCGGCGACTGTGGTCTGGTAACCGCCGTCGTGCATGAGGATGATGCTGCCCGCCCGCATGGTGGCGGCGGCCTGGACGATCTGCTGAGTGCCGGCCCCGTTCCAGTCCTGGGAGTCCACGCTCCACAGCACCTCGGTCAGCCCGAGACGGGCCTCATCGGCCCTGACCTGCGCGTTGGTCTCCCCGTAGGGCGGCCGGAACAGGGTGGGTGTCTGTCCGGTGATGCGCCGGACGGTGTTCTGGGCGCCCGCGATCTCGTTGTACGCCGCCGGTTCGCCGATCTGGGTGAGATGGGGGTGCGAGGTGGTGTGATTGGCGATCCACATACCCGCCGCCTGCTCGGCCCTGAGCAGGTCCGGATACTGGTCGGCGTGCTGCCCCCAGATGAAGAAGGTGGCCTTCGCGCCACCCGCCCGTAGCGCGTTGAGCAGCGCCTGGGTCGACCCCGGATTCGGCCCGTCGTCGTACGTCAGACCCACGTATCCATTGGGGCAACTGGCCCAGGCCCGCTCGGTGTGCGCCGCGCCGTGCGTGGCCGCGGGCGACGGGGCGGCGGAGAACCCCGCCAGGGCGGCCGTGGCCGCGGCGACGAGTGCGAACCGCCGCGCTTTCCCGGTGCTTCTTGTGCCTACGCGTCTCGCCGCGGCCTTTCCGCGTCCGGTCATGGTCCCTCCTGAAGTGCGGGCGTGGTCCCCTGCCGGTCGGCTAGGAGGCGGTGCACGAGCCGATGGTGGGGGCCGACCAGTCCCCGTTCGCCATGACCGTGAAGCCGAAGCTGGTGGCCGCTCCGGCACCCAGGTCGCCGTTGCCGTTGGGCCTCATCGTCATGACCTTGCCGCTGCTGTCCCAGCTGGGGCTGCCGTTCCAGGTAGTGGAGACGCTCTGCGCGGAACGTACGGTCACCGTCACCGTCCAGTCGCTGATGGCGGAGGATCCGGCCGTCACCGTCACCGTGCCGTTGAAACGGTCGCCCCACCGCTGGGTCTCGGAGTACGACGCGGTGCACGACTTGCCGCCACCGCCGCCGCCTCCGCCACCACCGCTGGTGCCGCCCAGCGCGGTGAGCACCGCGGTGTAAGCGGGCTTCTTGGCGTAGTTGTTGTCGAACAGCAGCGGGGTGCCGCTGGCGCGCCATGAGTACTTGTCGGTGACACCCCATACGGTGATGCCGGTGCAGCGGGACACGGCCAGACACGCCTGGGTGACACGGCGGTAGCTGTCGGCCTGGGCCGTGCCGGAGCCCTCGATGTCCAGCTCGGTGATCTGCACATCGACGCCGAGGTCGGCGAAGCGCTGGAGGTTCTGCTGGTAGTCACCGGGGACCGGGGACTGGCTGTTGAAGTGCGACTGGAAGCCGACGCAGTCGATCGGCACACCGCGCGCCTTGAAGTCCTTCACCATGTTGTAGACGGCGTTGCTCTTCGCGTTCTGGCCGTCGGTGTTGTAGTCGTTGTAGCAGAGCTTGGCGCCGGGGTCGGCCGCACGCGCGGTGCGGAACGCCTCCTCGATGAAGCCGTCGCCGAGCTTGTCCTGGAACGGCGAACTGCGCCGCGCACCGCTGTTGCCGTCCTGGAAGGCCTCGTTGACCACGTCCCAGGCGTAGATCTTGCCCTGGTAGTGCTGCATCACCTTGGTGATGTGGTTGTTCATCGCCGAGCGCAGCTCGTTGGCGCTCAAACCGCCCACCCAGCCGGGGAGTTGGGAGTGCCAGACCAGGGTGTGGCCGCGGATCTTCATGCCCTTGCCCTGGGCGTGGCCGACGATCTGGTCGGCGCTGCCGAAGTTGAACGAGTTCCGGGAGCTTTCGACGGCGTCCCACTTCATCTCGTTCTCGGGTGTGACGGCGTTGAACTCGGTGTCCAGCGTGCTGGCGTACGGGGATTCGCCGAGGTGGTTGGCGGCCACGGCGGCGCCGAAGTAGCGGCCCTTGGCCGCCGCCGCGCCGCCGAGGGTGCTCGCGGCGCTGGCGGGACCGGACAGGGCCAGGACACCGGCCGCGGTGAGGAGGCCGACGACGCCGAGGCTGAACGTCCTTCGGACGCGTAACCGAGGACGGCGATCTCCGCGCTCCTGACGGGCCTGACGGGAATCGATGACCATTGCTGTCCCTTCTTCGGGGTGCGGGTGGCAGTGGTGTGCCGATGGGCAACGATCGATGCGGAGTATGCTGCGGGGCTGACGTGACGTCAACGCTTCTTCCGGAATGATTCCGGTAGAAACTCCCGCCGGTGCTGATGGCGCTTCGGCTCTGATCTGCGGCTCTTCACTGTGTGCGCGTGGTCATCGACAGTGCAAAGGATCTCGCCCCACCAGTATCCGAAAAGTTTTCGGTGTCGCGATGACGTGTTATCGGTCGTGCTGCCCGCCTCCGTCAGCGACTGCAGTCAGGTGACGGATACCGCGCGTGACCCATCCCGACGAGGATTCTGCCGCGAATCGGCGTCTCACGAACAAGGCGAATATCCATGCAGCAGATAACCCTGGGCGACGTCACCGTCACACGCGTCGAGGAATACTTCGGATCCGTCGACCTGACGCCCCGGACCTTCTTCCCGGAAAGCCCAGAGGAGGTCTGGGAGGACAACGCCTCCTGGCTGGTCCCGGACTTCTACGACCCCGGCACCGATAATGTGCGGTCCGCGATTCAGACCTGGGTCCTGCGCAGTGAGGGCAAGACCATTCTCATCGACACCGGAGTGGGCAACCACAAGCATCGGCCCTACGCACCGGTGTGGAGCTATCTGAACACCGACTTCCTGGGGAATCTCGCCAGGGCCGGGGTCCGGCCGGAGGACGTCGACATCGTGGTCAACACCCATCTGCACGTCGACCACGTGGGCTGGAACACCCGTCTAGACGGTCGGCAGTGGGTGCCGACCTTCCCGAACGCCACGTATCTCATCCCGGAGCGCGACTTCGAGTTCTGGAATCCGGAGAATGAGCACAAGCCGCTGCTCGGCAGGGGCAATCAGAACGTCTTCGAGGATTCCGTCGCCCCCATCCGGGAAGCGGGCAAGGCGCTGCTGTGGGACGGCGGCCTCGATATCGACGCCAATCTGCGTCTGGAGCTCGCCCCCGGACACACACCCGGCTCCTCCGTGCTCGCTCTCGATTCCCGAGGCGATCGCGCGCTGTTCGTGGGAGACCTGCTGCACAGCCCGGTGCAGATCGCGGATCCCGACACCAACAGCTGCTTCTGCGAGGACCCGGCCGAATCCCGCGCCACCCGCCGCCGGGTGCTCGGCCGGGCGGCCGATCGACACGCCCTGGTCTTCCCCGCCCACCTGGGCGGCCACGGCGCCGCCGAGGTGCGGCGCGAGGGCGGCACGTTCGCCGTCAAGGAATGGGCCGCCTTCGCCCGCCTGTGACCGGCGGCCGGAGCGATACCGAGGAAGAGACACACCACGCATGACGAACCACACCACCGCCCCCGTCGTCGTGACCTCCCACGGCGCCGTCCGCGGCCGCCAGGAGGAGCACGCCACCGTCTTCCGGCACGTCCCCTACGCCGCCCCGCCACGCGGCGCCGCCCGGTTCGCCCCGCCGACGCCGCATCCGCCGTGGGACGGTGTCCGGGATGCCACCGCCGCGGGCCCCACGGCACCGCAGCCGAGGCGCGACGCGTTCGGCCACCTCGACATGTCCCCGTACTTCGGACAGGGCTGGGTCCCGGGCGAGGACTACCTCGCGGTGAACGTCTGGACGCCCGACACCACGCGCGAGGACCTGCCCGTGATGGTGTTCGTGCACGGCGGCGGATTCGTGGCCGGGTCCACCCGGTCCGAGCTCTACGACGGCACCGCCTTCGCCCGGGACGGCGTCGTCCTGGTCACCCTCAACTACCGGCTCGGGATACCCGGCTTTCTGCACCTCCCCGACGCCCCCGACAACCGCGGCCTGCTGGATGTGATCGCCGCGCTGCGCTGGGTCGGGGAGAACATCGCGGCCT
This sequence comes from Streptomyces sp. NPDC059455, assembly GCF_042750115.1. NCBI lineage: Bacteria > Bacillati > Actinomycetota > Actinomycetes > Kitasatosporales > Streptomycetaceae > Streptomyces > Streptomyces sp. NPDC059455. The sequence goes on along the minus strand of NZ_JBHYVB010000075.1, from coordinate 44,389 downwards.
TCGGGGGCGACCCGTCCCGGGTGACGCTCTTCGGCCAGTCGGCGGGTGCCACCATCGTGGGCGCGATGGTGGCAGACCCACGGGCCGAGGGGCTCTTCCAGCGGGCGATCATCCAGAGCGGCAGCGGCCTGGGGGCGTTCAGCCGCGCCCAGGCGAGCCGGGTCACCCAGGCCCTCGCCCGCGTCCTGGGGACAGCCGCGACCGCGGAGGCGCTGGCGTCGGTCCCCGACGAGCGCTTCGTCGAGGCCATGCCCCACCTCGCCGGGATCGATCTCACGGTCGACGGGCGCTTCGACCCGCTGATCGGCCTGAGCACGTTCAGTCTCGTCCTGGACCAGCAACCGGCCGAGGCGGTGGCCGCCGGACGTGGCGCGGGCGTCGATCTGCTGCTCGGCACGACCGCCGAGGAGGGCAACCTCTATCTGGCCCCGTCGGGCCACCTCACGTCGTCGACCGAGGAGGACGTCCACGCCACGGCGGTACGCTCCCATCCCGCCCCCGAGAAGCTGGTGGAGGTCTACCGCCGCGAGCGGCCCGGGGCGTCCCCGGGCGAGCTGCGGGCCGCCATCATGACGGACGCCCTGTTCGGCGCGGGCACCCGGCGGCTCGCGACCGCCCACGCCCAGCACCCCTCGTCGCGTACCCACGTCTACGAGTTCGCCTGGCGGTCGCGGGCGCTGGACGGTCGGCTCGGCGCCTCGCACGTCATGGAGCTGCCGTTCGTGTTCGACCGCACCGAGCCGGCGCGGCTGCACGGTCCCGAGGCGATCCTCGGCCCGGCCGAGCCGCCCGCCGACCTCGCCTCCCGGGTCCACGCCACCTGGATCCGGTTCGCGAGGACGGGTGATCCCGGCTGGCCGCCGTACGACAGCGTGCGCAGGACGACCATGCGCATCGCCGAGACATGGACACAGGTGGCGGACCCCCGCGCCCAGATACGCCTGGCCTGGGAATAGCGCCGCCACGGGCGCTCCGTCGCGGGCGACCCGCACCCATCCGCACCACCCGCGACCCGCACCCGGCCCCGTCACGCGCGACCCGCACCCAAGCGCATCACGGACGACCCGCACCCCATCCGCTCTTCGCGGCGGATGGGGTGCCGCGCGTGGTGCGGTGTGTTTTTTTGGGCCCTGGCAAGGGCTTGACCGGAGACGAAGTGGCTCCTACATTCCTCACACCCTCGAGGTAGATCGATTAACCACTCGTTAACCGCCTGGTTGGAGACCCCCGCAGTGCACTCACCGCTGACACGGCGCGGCTTCCTCGCCGCCGGTTCCGGCCTCGCCGCCGCGACCGTCCTGCCTGGCCTTTCCGCCTGCTCCGCGCTCACCGGCGCGGACTCCGATCCCGATACGCTCGTCGTGCACAGCCAGCTGGGCACCACCGCCCCGGGATCGCCCACCTACCTCGCGGCCCTCGACCGGTTCCGCAAGGAGAACCCGGGACTCAAGGTCAAGAACCTCATCAACGGCGACGACCTCGCGCAGGTCTATGAGACCTCGCGGCTGGCCCGCAAGGAGCCGGACGTCGTCATGGTCAACCTCTACGACAAGACGCTGGCGTGGACGGACGTCGGCGCCACGGTCGACGTCAAGGGTTACCTGGACGACTGGGGGCTGCGTCAGCGGGTGCTCCCTCGGGCGCTCGCCGAGTGGACCGACGCCAAGGGCAGGGTGCGGGCCTTCCCCTACTTCGCCACCAACTGGCCGATCGCCTACAACCGGGCCCTGCTGGCCCGGGCGGGCGTCGACGCGATACCCACCACGGGCGATGAACTGATCGCCGCGGCCCGCAAGCTGCGCGCCAAGAAAATCGCGCCCGTGACCGTCGGCGGCAACGACTGGACCGGGCAGAAGCTGCTCGCCCAGATCATCCAGACCTTCCTCACCGAGGACGAGGCCCGGCACGCCTACTCCACGGGGGACTTCGGCAGCAGGGGAGCCCGGGAGGGCATCGAGTACTTCGTGACACTGCGCGACGCGGGTGTCTTCGCCGACAAGGCCCAGGGCCTCATCTCGGACACGATGATGACGCAGTTCAACACGCAGGCCGCGGCGATCGAGTCGGCGATGTCCTCGGCGCTGGCCAAGGTGCCGCCGAAGGTGGCCCGGCACACCGAGGTCGGCGGGTGGCCGCTGGCCGACGGCGCCGCCCACGACAAGCCCACCATCCTGCGCACCTACACGCTGATCGGGTTCTGGATCAGCCCGAACGGCACCAAGAAGATCGACACCGTCGAGAAGTTCCTGCGCTTCATGTACCGGCCCGACACCGTCGCCCGGTTCATCAAGGAGAGCGGCCGCGACATGGCGCTGCGCTCCGACACCGTCAGCACCGATTTCCCGCTGGTCGCCGCGGCCCAGCGGCTTGGCTCCACGGTGAGCCAGGCGCTGCTGCCCGATATGTATGTCCCGCCCGCCGCCGCCCAGCCGCTGATCACCGCGACCAGCACCTCCTTCACCCGCGGCACCAGCGCCGCGAAGGTCCGCGCCGCGCTCGAGACCGCGTACCGCTCCGCGTGAACCGCCCGCCCGTTCGCTCATATCCCGAGCCCGACTCCACGGGAGCCACCTCATGACGACGCTGACGTCACCCCCGGGCGGGGCCGCGATCCGCCACCCCGCACCGCCCGCCACCAGAGGCCGTACCGGCACACCCCGGCAGGGCGGCACGATCCTCGCCATCCCGGCGCTGGTCTGGTACGCGGTCTTCATGATCGGCCCGGTGATCGCCATCTTCGTGATCGCCGCCCTGCACTGGCCGGGCATGCTCCAGCCGGTGTCGTTCGCCGGGCTCGGCAACGTCCGTACGGTCCTGGACGACCCCGTCTTCTGGGACGCGGTGCGCAACACCGCCGTCCAGCTGGCGGTGGCACTGCCGATCATGATCGTGTGCGCCTACATGCTGGGCTACTACGTGGCCCAGAAGCCGCCCGGACACCGGGTGATCCGCTATCTGCTGTTCATCCCCGGCCTGATCTCCACCCCCGCCAAGGCCATGGTGTTCTACGCGGCGCTGTCCCCGGACGGGCTGGCCAACGGCGCGCTCCAGTCGGTGGGGCTCGGTTCGCTCACCGACGCCTGGCTCGCCTCGCCGTCGACGGCCCTGGCCTGTCTCATCGCCCTGGACGTGTGGAGCGGGATCGGCTTCACCGCCGTCCTGTTCGCCGCCCGGCTCGACGGTGTCCCCGACGACCTCGGCGAGGCGGCGCAGCTGGACGGGGCCGGGCACTGGCGGACCATGTGGCGCATCCACTTCCCCGTGATCCGCGACTACGTCGGCGTCGTCATCATGCTGCAGTTCCTGTGGACCCTCTTCGGTTCGGCGCAGCACGTGCTGCTGCTCACCCAGGGCGGCCCCGGCAGTTCGTCCACGACGCTGTCGTTCCTCGTCTACCAGAAGGCGTTCATCGCGGCCGACCTGGGCTACAGCCAGACCGTCGGCGTCATCCTCTTCCTGGCCGGACTCGTCGGGCTGCTCGCCATCCGCCGCGCGTTCCGCCAGAACTACTGATCGTAAGGCGGCTCACCATGAAACTCGGCAAACGCTGGCTGCCCGCACACATCCTGGTGTGGACCTACGCGGTACTGCTGATCGTGCCGCTCTACTACTTCCTCGCCTCCGCGTTCAAAAGCAACGAGGAGATCTTCGCCCATCCCTTCGCACTGCCCGAGTCGTTCGGCTTCGGCAACTTCCGCACCGCCTACGACAGCGCCGACCTGGGCACGGCCGTCGTCAACTCCGCCCTGGTGACGGTCCTCGCCCTGGCGCTGACCCTGCTGCTGGCGCTGCCCGCGGCGTTCGCGCTCGCCCGCTCGACGGGACGGCTCGCCTCGGCGATGGAGAAGATCTTCTCGCTGGGCTTCCTGATCCCCACGTTCGCGGCGCTCTTCCCCACCTTCCTGCTCGCCGCCGCCACCGGGCTGTTCCACACCCGGCTGTTCATGGTCTTCTTCCTGCCCGCGACGGCGATGCCACTGTCGGTGGTGATCCTGGTGCAGTTCATGCGGACCATCCCCAGGGAGATGGAGGAGGCCGCCCGGATGGACGGGGCGTCCACTTACGCGGTGCTGCGCCACATCTACATACCGATGTGCCTGCCCGGCATCGCCACCGTGCTCCTGCTGAACTTCCTCACCTTCTGGAACGAGTACCTGTATTCGCTGATCATCATCGGCCCCGACCCCGAGCAGCGCACCGTGCAGGTGGCCCTGCCCACCCTCAAGGCCATCACCGGCACCGACTACGGTGTCCTCACCGCCGGAACCGTCCTGACCCTGATCCCCGTATGGGTCGTCTACACGGTGCTCCAGAAGCGTATGCAGCAGGCGCTCATCAACGGGGCGGTCAAGGCGTGAGCACGACCGCCGCGAAACCCGGACGGCGCCCCACCATCAAACAGGTGGCGGCCGCCGCCGGGGTGTCCACCGCGGCCGTGTCCCAGGCGTTCAACGACAAGGGGCGGCTGTCGGAGGCCACCCGGCAGCGCATCCTGGACACCGCGATGGAGCTCGGCTGGTCGCCGAGCGCGTCCGCCGCCGCCCTGCGCAGCGCCCGCACCCGCACCCTCGCCCTCGTGGTCCGGCGCCCCACCGATGTGCTCGGCGCGGACCCGCACTTCAGCGAGCTGATCACCGGTATCGAGGGCGAACTGGCGCCCCGCGGCTACGGTCTGCTGCTGCACCTGGTGGCCGGGGCCCAGGAGGAGAACGCCCTCTACAAACGGCTCGCGGCCGAGGGCCGCGTCGACGGCGCCGTCCTGACCGACGCCCGCGCCGACGATCCGCGCCCCGCCCTGCTGGCCCGCCTCGGCCTGCCCGCCGTGCTGCTCGGTCCCCCCGACCGGGCCGCCACCGTGCCACGCGTCGGCCTCGGCCACCAGGCCGCCGCCGTCGAGGAGGTCGTCCGCCATCTGCTCGGGCTCGGACACCGGCGGATCGCCTATGTGGCGGGCCCGGCCGACCTGAAGCACACCCGGCTGCGCGGCGGTGTCTTCGAGACCGCCCTCCGGCAGGCGGGCCTGCGGCCCTACGCGGTCCTGCACACCGATTTCACCGAGGTGTCCGCCGTCGCCGCCACCCAGGCCCTGCTGGACGCCGCCGACCGCGCCACCGCGATCGTCTACGCCAACGACTCCATGGCGATGTGCGGCATCGGCGCCGCCCAGCGCGCCGGGCTGCGCGTCCCCGACGATCTGTCGGTCGTCGGCTACGACAACCTGACGCTCGGCCGCTGGCTGCACCCCCGGCTGACCACGGTCGACCAGCAGGTGCGGCGGGTCGGCGCGGCCGCCGCCCGGCTGCTCCTCGCCCGCTGCGGCGAGGACGTCGAGGAGGCGGCGCTCGACGACCGGCCGCGGCTGGTCGTCCGCGAGTCCACCGGACCCGCCCCTGGCTGACGCCCTCCCGCCGACGCGCGAAACCCCGGCCCCGTGCCGGACCACCCCCCACCCCGTACCACCGACATCCGAGAAGGACCATGCGACGCCACAGCGCCCAGCTCACCCACCACCCCGCCGTCCTGCCCTGGCTCGGCGCCAACTTCTGGTCCCGCACCGGCGGGCCCCTGATGTGGCGCGACTACGACCCGAAGACGGTCCGCGCGGAGCTGCGGGTGCTGCGCGAGCACGGCCTGACGATGACCCGGTCGTTCTTCTACTGGCCCGACTTCCATCCGGAGCCCCACCGCGTCGACGAGACGCTGTGCGCACACTTCCGCGACTTCCTCGACGCCCACACCGAGACGGGCATGGGCACGGTGCCCACCTTCATCGTCGGCCATATGTCGGGCGAGAACTGGGACCCCGCCTGGCGCGGCGGCCGCGACCTCTACGAGGACGTGTGGATGGTCGGCCGCCAGGCCTGGTTCGTGTCCCAGATGACCCGCCGCTTCAAGGACCACCCGGCGGTCACCGGCTGGCTCATCACCAATGAGATGCCCGGCTACGGCCGCGTCTACCAGGTGGATCCGCCCTCCTCCGAGGTGGTGACCGCCTGGGCGCAGGCCATGTGCAACGCCGTACGGGCGGCCGGCGGCACCCAGCCCGTCTCCCTCGGCGACGGCGCGTGGGGCATCGAGGTCACCGGCCGCGACAACGGCTTCTCGCTGCGCGAGACCGCCGAGTACGTGGACTTCGTGGGCCCGCACGTCTACCGCTCGGACACCGACCGGCCACGTCAGCACCTGCGCGCCGCCTTCGAATGCGAACTGGCGTCGGTCACCGGACAGCCCGTCGTCCTGGAGGAGTTCGGGCTCTCCACGGACACCGTGTCCGATCGCAACGCGGCGGTCTACTACCGGCAGACCTTGCACAACTCGCTGCTCGGCGGGGCCACGGGCTGGATCGCCTGGAACAACACCGACTACGACGACCTGTGGGACCGCTCGCCGTACGACCACCACCCCTTCGAGATGCACTTCGGCATCACCGACCACACCGGCGCTCCCAAGGCCCCGCTGCTCGAACTCGCCGCGTTCGCCGAGGTGTTGAAGGCCGTGGACTTCGCACACTGCCGACGCGCCGACGCGGACGCGGCGCTGGTCGTGCCCGCCTTCCTGGAGCGCGGCTACCCCTACAGCAGGCCCGCCGACCGGCCGCTGATCTTCACATCGCTGCACCAGGGCTATGTGGCCGCGCGCGCCGCCGACCTGCCGGTGGGCTTCACCCGGGAAGCCGACGGGCTGCCCGGCGACGCGGCCCTGTATCTGCTCCCCGCCACCCGCCAGCTCACCACGCGCACCCGGCGTGAGCTCGAACGCCGCGCCCACGAGGGCGCCACCGTCTACCTCTCGTTCTGCTCCGGCGAGCACCCCGGGACCCGCGGCCCGTGGTTCGACGACCTGGACGGGCTGTTCGGCGTCGAACTGCAGCTCTCCTACGGCGTGGCCGAGCCCATCGAGGACGACGTCCTGGAGATGACGTTCACCGAGGACTTCGGCGGGCTGGCGGCCGGGACCTCGCTGCGCTTCCCGGTCGCGGGCAACGAGGACAGCCGGGCGTATCTGCCGGTGGTTCCGCGTGACGCCCGGGTGGTGGCCGTCGACGCCCACGGGCGGCCCGCCCTGCTGGTGCGCGACACCGGGCGCGGCCGCACCGTCCTGGCCACCTACCCCCTGGAGCACATGGCCGCGCGCACCGCCCGCGCCAACCCCGAGGAGACCCACCGGCTGTACGCGGCGCTCGCCGACGTGGCCGGGGTCCACCGCCCGGTGACGGTCGACAGCCCCCACGTCGGCGCGGACCTCCTCGTCCACGACGACGGGCGCCGCTTCGTATGGCTGGTCAGCCAGAGCGCCGAGGAGGTCACCGTCCGCCCCGCCGCCGAGGGAACGCTGCACGACCTGGTGTCCGGCGCGGCGACGGCGGATGTGACACTCGGCCCGTACGGTGTGCGCGTCCTGGAGCTGACATGACCGGCCGGCTCTACCGCGACCCCACCGCGCCCGTGGCGGAGCGGGTCCGCGATCTGCTGGGGCGCATGACGCTCACCGAGAAGGTCGGTCAGGTCAACCAGCGGATGTACGGCTGGCACGCCTATGAGCGCACCGACAGCGGCCACCGGCTCACCGACGCCTTCCGCGCCGAGGTCGCCGCGTACGGCGGGATGGGAGCCCTGTACGGGCTCCAGCGGGCCGACGCCTGGTCCGGCGTCGGCTTCGCCGACGGCATCACCGCGGCGGACGGGGCGCGGGTCGCCGACTCCGTACAGCGGCACGTCGTGGAGAACACCCGGCTGGGCATACCCGTGCTGTTCGCGGAGGAGGTTCCGCACGGCCACCAGGCACTGGACGGCACCGTGCTGCCGGTCAACCTCGCCGTGGGCGCCACCTGGGACCCCGCGCTCTACGAGGCCGCGGCGGCCGCGGTCGGCGCGGAAATGCGGGCACGCGGTGGCCACGTCGCGCTGGTCTCCGCTCTCGACCTGGTGCGCGACCCGCGCTGGGGCCGCGCGGAGGAGTGCTTCGGCGAGGACCCGTATCTGGCGGCCCGGCTCACCGAGGCGCTGGTGCGGGGGATGCGCACGGCCGACGTGGCCGTGGTGCTCAAGCACTTCGCCGGGCAGGGGGCCACCGTCGGCGGACGCAACAGCGCGGCCACCGAACTGGGCGCCCGCGAACTGCACGAGATCCATCTGGCGGCGGCCCGAGCGGGGATACGCGCCGGTGCGGCCGGGGTGATGGCGGCCTACAACGAATTCGACGGCCTGCCCTGCGTCGCCAGCCGGCCGCTGCTGACCGAACTCCTCCGGGAGCGGCTGGAGTTCGACGGCGTCGTCATGGCGGACGGCGGTGCCATCGACCGCCTGGTCCGGCTCACGGGCGACCCGGTGGCAGCGGGCGCCCTGGCCCTCAACGCCGGATGCGACCTCAGCCTCTGGGACGCCTGCTTTCCACGGCTGGCCGAGGCGGTGGCCCAGGGGCTCGTCGCGGAGCGGACCCTGGACACCGCCGTGGCCCGGGTGCTGGCGCTGAAGTTCCGCCTGGGCCTCTTCGAGCAGTCCTTCTCGCATGCTGAAGCGCCTGGCGAACAGCGCTCCGACGCCGGCGAGCTGAGAGCCTGTGTCATATCCCCGGCCGGACGTGCGACGCCTGGCACGCTCCCCCAGCTACCGCTGGGAGGTGCCCCCTCTCGCGGCGTTGCCGAAACGCCCATGTGGCTCCGCCACGAGGGCGCTCCGGCGCCTTGCGATCGCACGCTCCCCCAGCTACCGCTGGGAGGTGCCCCCCTGACGCCGCACGCTGATCCGGCCGGGGATATGACACAGGCTCTGAGCGAACGCGTAGCCCGCGCGTCCATCACACTGCTCGCCCACGACGGGGGAGTCCTGCCGCTGACGCCCTCGACCCGCCGGATCGCCGTCCTCGGCCCGAACGCCGACTCCATCGCCCAGCAGATCGGCGACTACACCGCGCCACAGCGCCCCGGCTCCCGCCACGTCACGGTCCTGGACGGCATCCGGTCGGCCGCCCCGCCGGACACCGAGGTCACCTACGCGCCCGGGTGCGAGCTGGTCGGCGGCGACCTCTCCGGTGTCCCCGAGGCGGTCGCGCTGGCGGCAGCGGCGGACATCGCGGTGCTCGTCCTGGGCGGGTCCAGCGCCCGGTCCGGTGACACCACCTTCGACAGCAATGGCGCGGCCGTCGTGAGCTCCGCCAACCCCGCCGGTATGACCTGCGGCGAGGGTGTCGACCTGGCCGAACTACGCCTGCCGGACGGGCAGTTGGCGCTCCAGGACGCGGTGGCGGCCACGGGTGTTCCGGTCGTCGTGGTTCTCGTCCAGGGCCGTCCGCACGCCCTGCCCGACCTCTCCGGCACGGCCGCGGCGGTGCTGAGCGCCTGGTACCCGGGTCCGTGGGGTGGACGGGCCGTCGCCGACGTACTGTTCGGCGCGGCCGAGCCCGAGGGGCGGCTGCCGGTGTCCATCCCCAGGTCGGCCGCGCAGCTGCCGGTGTTCTACAACGCCAAGGACCACCGGTACCGCGGCTATGTGGACCAGCCCGCCACCGCCCGCTACGCCTTCGGCCACGGACTGTCGTACACCACGGTCGGCTACGCGCCGCCACGGCTCTCGCGCGCCCGTGTGACACCGGACGACCCGACGCTCATCTGCCGGGTCACCGTGCGCAACACGGGTGAGCGGCCGGTGCGCGAGACGGTCCAGCTCTATGTGCGCCGGCTGTCGGGCGGCCACTCGTGGCCCCGCATACGCGAGCTCCGCGGCTTCGCCCGCCTCGATCTGCGGCCGGGGGACGAGGCCGACGCCGTGTTCGCGATCGACGCCGACACCCTCGCCTCCGTCACCCGGGACCTGGGTCTCGCCGTCGAACCCGGAGAACTCCTGCTGGAGACCGGGCCCTCGTCCGGCGAAACGCAGGGGGTACGGCTGGTGATCGAGCCGCCTGGCTGATCGCACGCTGTCTGGACGGTTATGTGAGGGACCGTCAGTATGGTGGCCGGGCGCGCCGGGTCCGGCGGAGCCGCGTTCGGGCACCATCGCTCACCCACGGGAAGGCCGCATGCCGACCAGGAGAACACTCAGGTACCTGACGGGAATCGCGTCGATCCTCGCGCTGCTGGCCACGGCGCCGGGACCGGTCGCCACCGCCCAGCAGCCCGCCACGCGGGAAGCCCGCGCCGCCGCCCCGGCCACCTCCGTCACCGCTCCCGCGGTCGACAGCTGGCAGCCGCCGCTGTCGACCCGCGGCCGGTACATCGTGGACGCCAAGGGTGACCGCTTCCGGCTCAAGTCGGCCAACTGGGATGGCGCTCAAGGGTCGTGGACGGGGAGCGGCAGTGTCGAGGACCCCGCCAACCACCACTCCGGGCAGAACTCCTCCGGCATCCCCCTCGGCCTGGACCGGGTCCCCTTGCCGACGCTGCTCGCCGACTTCCATCGGCTCGGCATCAACAGTGTCCGGCTGCCGTTCTCCAACGAGGTGATCCACGCCACGGCGACCGTCCCGGACAGCGCCGTGGCCGCCAACACCCAACTGCGCGGAAAGACACCCCTGCAGATCTTCGACGCCGTGGTGTCCGCTCTCAGCCGGGACGGCTTCGCCGTCATCCTCAACAACCACACCAACACCACCCGGTGGTGCTGCGGCATCGACGGCAACGAGCGGTGGAACAGCGGCCAGTCCACCGAGCGGTGGATCGACGACTGGGTCTTCATGGCCCGCCGTTACGCCGACGTGCCACGCGTAGTGGGCGCCGACCTCTACAACGAGGTGCGCCGCGATGTCCTGGACGACCCCAACTGGGGTCTCGGCGACGAGCACGACTGGTACACCGCCGCGCAGCGCGCCGCCGACCGCATCCTCACCGAGGCCGACCCCGACCTCCTCATCGTGATCGAGGGCATCAACTGGACCGGGATACCGGTGGACGGGCTGCCCCATGAGCGCCCCACCCTGGCCCCCGTACGCACCCTCTCGCACACCCTCGTCAACACCCACAAGCTGGTGTACTCGGCCCACTTCTACGGATACACCGGCCCCCGCCACAGCGGCGCCACCGGCATCGGCGAGACACACGACCCCCGGTACCAGGACCTCAGCCGCGATGAGCTGTACCGAGTCCTCACCGACCAGGCGTTCTTCGTCGCCGAGGACAGCGGGCGGCACTACACGGCACCCGTGTGGATCAGCGAGTTCGGCATCGGATCGGCCGAGACGGGCACCGCCCCGCGCGCCTGGTTCACCAACATCACCGACTACTTCGCCGACCGTGACGCCGACTTCGCCTACTGGCCACTCGTGGGATGGGAAGGCCACGACGACTGGTCGCTGCTGCGCTACGACGCCACGGGCCGCAGATACGGAATCCTCGACCAGGGCGACTGGCGCGGTACGGCGTGGCAGCGGCTGATGACCGCGCCCGAACACACCGGTCCCGTCGACCGCGTCCCGTCCTGGCGCATGCTCGTCACCGACCACGGCGACCATGTGCAGTCGCTGATCGAGCGGGGCCGGGGCGACTGGGATCCGGGCGCCTACAAGGCCGCCTGCCCCGATGGGCTGCGGCTGATCGGCCTCAGCCACACCGCCGGGCGCGGGCTGTGCACCGACACCGGCGCCGACGACCCGCGCGCCCCCGGCACCGCCCATACGGTCGTCACGGATGAACGGTACGTGCCCGCCGGTGGCGACTGGGCCTCCGGCTACACCAAGTTCCAGTGCCCCTCGGACCAGTTCCTCATCGGCTACAGCCGCCGCGGCAGCCGGGTGTCCGCCGCGCTGTGCGCCCCGGCCCGGACCCCGTTGGGCGCCACGGGACGTACGGTCTGGTTCGACCGCTCCGACAACCGGCCCGCGGACGCCGCCGGTGGCGACTTCGCCCGCGGCGCCTACAAGGGCCAGTGCGCGGACGGCGAGTACGCCGCCGGTATCGCCTTCACCACGCGGGTGGGCAGCTCCGGCAGCCCGGACGCGCTGCTGTGCCGCCGCCTGTCCTGAGCCGTCCTCCGTCCTGTGCCGCCGCCTGTCCTGACCTGTTGTCCGTCCTGAGCCGTCGCCTGCCCCTGAGCTGCCAGTCGGTCCGCCACCCTTGCCCGAATCTGACGGATCGTCATATCGTAAAGCGGTGCGCGCAGCCGTTGTCGCACGACACCCGCTCAACCGGATCAGGAGTTACGGGGTGGAGCCGCACACCACACCCGGGGCCGCGCCGAAAGTACATGCCCGCGCGGTGACCCGCACCTTCGGGCACGGAGCCCGGCAGGTGCACGCCCTCGGACCACTCGATATGGACATTCGACACGGGGAGTTCTGCTGCATCGTCGGCCCGTCCGGATGCGGCAAGTCCACGTTCCTGCGCATCGTCGCCGGACTCGTCCGCCCCAGCGGTGGCGAGGTCGAGATTCGCGCGCGTCGCCGGCACCCGGCCGCGATGATCCCGCAGGACTACGGCATCTACGACTGGAAGACCGTGCTGGCCAACGTCCGCTTCGGACTCGATGTGCGGCGGGTGCCACGCAAGGCCGCCGACGCGCGGGCCAGGGACTGGCTGGCCCGGCTCGGCCTCTCCGACTTCGCCGACGCCTACCCGGCCACCCTGTCGGGCGGGATGCGGCAGCGGGTGGCGATCGCCCGCGCGCTCGCGGTGGAGCCGGAGGTGCTGCTCCTGGACGAACCGTTCGCCGCGCTCGACGCCCAGTTGCGCACCATCCTCCAGGACGAGCTGCTCGCGGTGTGCCAGGCGACCCGCACCACCGCACTGTTCGTCACCCACAGCCTGGAGGAGGCGATCGTGCTCGGGGACCGGGTGGTCGTGATGTCGGCCAGACCCGGCAGGGTGATCGCCGAACGGCACCCGCCGTTCGAACGCCCGCGCACCGGGGCGCTGCGCCACGCCCCGCAGTTCGCCGCGTTGCGGTCCGAGCTGTGGGAACTCCTGCGCGACGAGGTCCAGCGGGGCGGGGCCGGTGCCACCGCTCCGGCGGACCCGGTGGGGAAGCCCTCATGACGAGCGAGAACACGGCAGCCTCGGCCCGGACCGCGGGGCCCGGTGAACACCCCGGTGAAGGTGAACAGGGCGGCGGGTCCGCCGAGACGACGCTGCTGGTGCGGCGCCCCGGACCGGGGGAGCGCGATCCGGTCCGTGCCCACCGGCGCCGCCGCGCCATCGAGCTCTCCCTCGCCCTCGCCGTGCCCGCCGCGCTGATCCTGCTGTGGCAGCTCGCCGCGGATCAGCGCTGGATCGACTCGCGTATCTACCCCGCGCCGTCCACGATCGCGGCGGACGGCTGGCAGCGCGCCGCCGACGGCAAGCTGTGGCCGGACGTATGGGCCACGCTCAAGCGGGTGATCGCCGGTTACGCGCTCGGCACCGCCGCGGGCTATCTCTTCGGGCTGCTGATGGGCGCGCTGCGGATGGTCCGCGCGGCGCTGGAACCGTTGCTCGACGCCCTGTACGTCGTGCCCAAGCTCGCGCTGCTCCCCGTGTTCCTCAATATGTTCGGCCTTGGCGAGGGACCCCAGATCGCGCTCGTCGCGACCACCGTCTTCTTCTTCGTGTGGATCTCCACGATGGCCGCCGTGATGGGCGTCGCCGAGGGCCACCGGGAGGCCGGACAGGTATTCGGCGCCGGTCCCTGGCAGATGTTCCGCCATGTCCTGCTGCCCGCCTCGCTGCCGCAGGTCCTCGTCGGCATGCGGGTCGCGGCCGGAGTGGCGGTCCTGGTCATCGTCGCCTCCGAGCAGATCGCCGCGAACGACGGCCTCGGCCACCTGATCTTCGACTCGCGGACGCTGTTCCAGAACGACGTGATGTTCGTCGGCATCGTCTGCGTGGCCGTGCTCGGCGTGGTCTTCTCCGAACTCGTCCGGTTCATCGGCCGTCGGCTCACCCCCTGGGCGCCGCGGGACCGCGGCCGGCCCCAGTCCTGACCCCCACCTCGGCTCCGACCCCCGGCCCCCGGAAGGCGGCACCCATGGCACGGACACCCTCCCTCGCCCGCGCCCTGCTCACGGGCGTGACCCTGTTGGGAGTCCTCGGCTCCCTCGCCGCCTGCGACGCACAGACCTCGGACTCGGCGGGCCCGGACACGCGGGGCAAGCCCCGCCCGATCACCCCCGTCGCGGGTTGCGCCAAGGGCTGGACCGACCCCTCCGACATGTCCGCCACCCGCGGGCCCGCCCGGTGCGTACCCGGCGCGCCCGCGCCGAAGCCGCTGAAGAAGAAGACGAAGGTCGTCGTCTCCGCCTCCACGCTGACCGCCGAGTATCTGGCGCCCCTGCGGATCGGCGTGGCGAAGGGCGAATTCAGCAAGGAGAAGCTCGACGTCGAAGTGAAGCTGCTGCCCACCCCGGACGCGCTTCCGCTGCTCGCCAAGGGCGATATCGACGTCCAGTACGCGGCGCCGGAGGCCGCCGTGCTCAACGGCATCCGGCAGGGGTTCGACATTCGCTGGGTCGCCGGCAACTTCACGCCCGCGCCCGGCTCCAGGAGCGGATTCTGGGCCAGGCTGCGGCCGGGGGAGACGGCGGGCGGGGTCAGCCTGAAGGACCGTACGGTCGGCACCCTCATCGGCAAGGGCTCGGTCATCACGTACCCGATGGAGAAGGTGCTCTCCGCACACAAGGCCGATGTGGACAGCGTCCGCTTCCAGCAGCTCGGCCCGGCCGAGGTCCTCGCCTCGCTGAAGAACGGCGGAGTGGACGCGGCCTGGCTGCTCGACCCGGTGTGGCGCCAGGTGGACGGCGACGCGGGCTACGCCTTCCTCGGCGGTCAGCCGCGGGGCGAACCGCTCGGCGGGCTGCTGTTCGGACCCGATCTGCTGACCGGGGACCCGGACGCGGGGGTGGCGTTCCTGCGCGCCTACATCCGCACCGTCAACACCTACTTCGCCGGGGACTACAAGAAGGACAAGGCATTCCTCGACGACCTCGGCGACGCGCTCAAGACCGAGCAGGACACCCTGGCCGCCGTGCCGTCGCTGCGCATGGACTGGGAGATTCGCGCGGGCACCGTGGACCGCCTGCAGAAGGCGTACGCCACCGCCGGGGTGGTCGAGGGCGACCCCCTGCCCGAGGACAAGGTCGTGGACCGATCGTTCTACGCGGAGGCGGTCGGCCACAAGCCCTGACGCGCGCCATCCGCTGGACCACGGAGAACGGCCACGCTGTTCAGCCCGCCGAACGGCCGCTAGTGTGGCCTGCGCCGTAGCGGGCCGACTCTCGCTCCGTGCCGCGCGTCACATGCCGTGTGGCTTCCCCCCACACGGACCCCGCGGCCCGGCCGGAATGGCCCAGCTGTCGCACTAAGGACATCGAAATGCACTTGCCTGCCTCCGCGCCGTCCGAGCTGGAGTCCCTGGCGGTCGAGCCGCTGATGACACGGGACTTCGAGACCCGGCCCGCCGCGGTCTACGCCCGCCTGCGGGCCCGGTACGGGCCGGTGGCACCCGTCGATCTGCACGGGGTGCCGGTCTGGCTGGTGCTCGGCTACCGCGAGGTGTGGGAGGTGCTGCGCGACGAGAGCGCATGGAAGAAGGACGTCCAGCACTGGCGGTGGCTGCGCGAGGGCCGGGTGCCGGCCGACTGGCCGCATCTGCCCGGCTACCAGGTCAGCCATCTGCTGGTCCAGGACGACCAGCGGCACAAGGCGACACGCGCCGCCGTGGAGGAGGCACTCGCCCCCTTCCAGGACACCGAAGCGCCCCAGTCCTGGGAGCTGGCGAACGCCGTCTCCCGCCACGCCGACGAGCTGATCACCTTCTTCGCGGACGGCAGCGACAGCGGATGGGTGGACCTGGGCGCGCAGTTCGCGCGGGCGCTGCCGCTGATGGCCGTCAACCGGCTGTTCGGCTTCCCGGTCGACCAGGGCGACGACGTGTTCATGGACTCCTGGCGCATGGTGGACGGCGGCCCGGACGCCGCCGCGGCCGTGGGCCGGCTGGTGGCCGCGACGACCGAACTCGCGGCGTACAAGAGGCAGAACCCCGGTGACGACCTGACCACCCGGCTGCTCGCCATCGAGCCCCCGCTGACGGTGGAGCAGATCGGCCTGGAGCTCTACGCGATCATCGTCATCATGTCGGAGCTGGTCAGCCACGCCATCACCAACAGCGTGCTGGAGGTGCTGGCCGGGGAGGCCGGGACGCGGGCCGGACTGATGGCGGGGCCGGTCGAGGAGCTGGTCAACCGCGTGCACATCGCCTCGCCGCCGTGGGTCAACCTCACCTTCCGCTTCCCCGCGGTCGACACCGACCTGGGGGACTTCCGGCTCGCCGCGGGCGATGTGGTGGTGCCCTCGATCGCCGCCGCGCACGGCGACCCGATGTTCGCCACGCCCGGCAGCCAGGACGCGTCGGTGAGTTCGCGCGCCCATCTGGCGTGGGGCGCGGGGGCGCACCAGTGCCCGGGCCGGGGGCTGGCCGACATGGTCGTCACCACGGCGGTGGGCAAGCTGTTCGAACGGTGTGACTTCGAACTGGGGCTGCCCGTCGACCAGTTGCCGTGGCGCTCGTCCACGCACGTACGCGGCCTGAAGTCCTTCCCGGTCCGGTACCGGATGCGGACCCGGCAGGCCCCGATGCCCCCGGCCGCCGGAGCCGCGGCGCCCGCCCCGCCACCGGAGCCCACGGCGCCCGCCCCCACCGAGCCGGAACGGCCCCGCTCCGCGCTCTGGCGCTTCCTCGCGAGCCTGCGCCGAGGATAGGGGGCCCGGCGAGTCTTGACGCCTGCGGCGAGCTGCTCCCCTCCCCGCCCCTTCCCGAAACCGAGACTCCGCCCCAGCCCCCGAAACAGGGGCTCCACCCCTGGACCCCGGACCCGGGGATGTGCTCCGGAGCCCGGATTGGGGGCCGCCCCCAGGGCTCGGGCCCGGGGTTGTGTTCCAGGGCTCGAAGGTGGGGCTTCGTCCCTGGATCTCGGACCCGGGGCTCTGCCCCCAGGGCTCGGGCCCGGGGTTGTGCTCCGGGGCCCGGATTGGGGTTCCGCCTCCAGGGCTTGGACTGGGGCTGTGCTCTAGGGCTCGAAGGTGGGGCTTCGTCCCTGGATCTCGGACCCGGGGCTCCGCCCTCAGGGCCCGGACCTCGGGGCTGCGCCCCAGACCCCGGATCGGGGCTCCGCCCTCAGGGCCCGGACTGGGGCTGTGCTCCAGACCCCGAAGCTGGGGCTTCGCCCCTGGACCCCGGACCCGGGGGCTGCGCTCCAGAGCCCGGACCTGGGGCTGTGCTCCGGGGCCCGGACTGGGGTTCCGCCCCCAGGGCCCGGACCCGGGGCTGCGCCCCAGACCTCGGACCCGGGGCTGCGCCCCAGGCCCCGGACCCGGGGCTGGGCCCCAGGCCCCGGGGTCCAGGGGCGAAGCCCTTGGTAGCGGGAAGGGGCGGGGAGGGGATAGAACCGCCGGACACCCGTCGGCGTCCGCGCCCGAAGCTCGGCGTGTAACGCCCTTGCGCCGGGCTGCCAGCCTGTAGTGCGCTGACCCTCATGAGGAGCATGAGGGTCATGAGGAAGCCGAGCCTTGCCATGCTGGTCGCCGCCCTGGTGGTGGGCTCCCTCTGCGCGGGCGCACCGCAACCGCGGGCCGAGGCCGCCGATGCCGGCGACGGCATTCCGTCGCCAGTATCGGCGGCCGCTTCCCCCGCCGAACTCGGCGTCGATCTCGACACGGTGACGATCCCGGAACTCCAGGCGCGGATGGCGAACGGTTCGCTGACCTCTTCGGTCCTGACCACCACCTATCTGCGGCGGATCAGGGCCATCGACCCCACGATCCACGCGGTGCTGCGCACCGACCCCACCGCCCTGCGGCAGGCGGCCGCCAGCGACGGCAGGCATCGGCGCGGCCACACCCTTGGCCCGCTCGACGGCATCCCCGTCCTCCTCAAGGACAATGTGAACACCCGCGACCTGCCCACGACCGCCGGGTCGCTGGCGCTGGCCGGAAGCCCGCCGGACACGGACGCCGCCCTGGTGACACGGCTGCGCCACGCGGGGGCGGTGATCCTCGGCAAGACCAACCTGTCCGAGTGGGCCAACTTCCGTGCCGCGAAGCCGACTTCGGGGTGGTCCGCCGTCGGCGGGCAGACCAACAACCCCTACGTGCTGGACCGCAATCCCTGCGGCTCGTCCGCCGGTTCGGGCGCCGCGCTCGCCGCGTCGCTGGCGCAGGTGGCGATCGGCACCGAGACCGACGGCTCCATCGTGTGCCCGGCCGGGATGAACGGGGTGGTCGGCCACAAGCCCAGCCTCGGTTTCGTCAGCCAGTCCGGCGTGGTCCCGATCTCCGCCGAGCAGGACACCGCGGGGCCGATGGCGCGCAATGTGATCGACACCGCGCTCACCTTCTCGGTGCTCAGCGGCACCGCACTTCCCGGCGATCCCGCCGCCCTCCCGAAGACGCCCGGTCTGCGCGGCAAGCGCATCGGCCTGTGGCGGCTGCCCTCGCTCGGGCCCGAGGTGGACGCCGTGATGACCCGTACCGCGCAGCGACTGCGCACGGCGGGAGCCGAGGTCGTCGAGGTGACACCGCCGTACCAGGACCGGCTGGCCGAGCTGGAATTCCCGGCGCTGCTGAGCGAGTTCCACCGGGACGTCGATGCCTACCTCGCCACCCGCAAGGGGCCGCGCGACCTCGCCGAGCTGATCGAATTCAACCGCGCACACCCTGCGGAGCAGACCTGCTTCGCAGGCCAGGAGCTGTTCGAGCGGGCGCTTGCCGCACCTCCCACCACCGATCCCGAATACCGGGCGGTGCGCGCCGAGTTGAAGGATCTCTCGCGGCGTTCCCTCGACGAGACCATGGCCACCCATCACCTGGACGCCATCGCCTCGCCGACGAACCCGCCCGCCTGGACCACCGACTGCGCGCGCGGCGACAACGATGTGATCCCGTCCTCGACCCCCGCGGCCGTGGCCGGATACCCGTCCCTGTCGGTGCCCGCCGGGTTCGTGGACGAGCTTCCCGTGGGCGTGCTCCTGATGGCCGGTGACCACGAGGACACCGAGCTGTTGTCGCTGGGCGCCGCGGTGGAGCGCCGGCTGCACGCCTGGCGAGCGCCGCGCTACCTGCCGTCAGCGGGAGCCGGCGCCTCCCGGTGAGCGGCCCATCGGAACGTCTGCCGCAAAAGCCACGGATACTCGCGCTAGTGTGCGCGAGTGAACCTTCATGTCGTCATAGGATTCGGGCCCGCGGGGGCGGCCACTGCTCGGCTGCTCGCCGAAAGGGGCCATACGGTACGTGTCATCACCAGGTCGGGCCGGAGCCCGGAACCGGGTATCGAGCACGTCGCGCTGGACGCGACGGACAGCGAGCGACTGACCGAGGCCGTGCGGGGCGCGGCCGCCCTCTACGGCTGCGGCGCACCGCCCTACCACCGCTGGGCGAGTGAATGGCCGCCCCTGGTCTCGTCGCTCTGCGCGACCGCCGAGGCCACCGGGGCGGTCCTGGTCATGCTGGGCAACCTCTACGGGTACGGCCCGGTGGACGGCCCCATGACCGAGGAGCTGCCGCTCGCCGCCACCGGCACCAAGGGACGGGTGCGCGCGGCCGCGTGGGAGCAGGCGCGAGACCTCCATGAGCGGGGCCGTATCAAGGCGGTCGAGATGCGGGCGTCGGACTTCTTCGGGCCCGGGGTGACCGACGGTGGGCACCTGGCCGCGCGGGTCATGCCACGTGTGCTGCGCGGCAAGCCGGTCTCCTCGCTCGGGGACCCGGACACCCCGCACAGCTGGAGCTATATCCCCGACGTGGCCGCCGCCCTGGCCGAGGTGGCGGGCGAGGAGCGGGCCTGGGGGAGGGCCTGGCACGTGCCGACGGCGCCCGCGCTGTCCACCCGGGAGATGGTGGGCCGCCTCGCCACGCAGGCGGAGGCCGGGCCGGTCGCGGTGCGCAGGCTGCCGTCGGCCGTGCTGGCACTCGCGTCGCTGGTCTCCCCGCTGCTCCGCGAGCTGAAGGAGGTCCGGTACCAGTTCGACCGGCCCTTCATCATGGACGCGAGCGCCTACGAAGCCGAGTTCGCGGTGCGCGCCACCCCGGTCGACGAGCAGGTCAAGGCGACGGTGGAGTGGTGGCGCGAGCGACTGGCCACCGCCGGGTGACGGCCGTGAGAGCGAAGGAATCCACAGTGGGCGCAAGCGGAACGCGGCGCGATGACGTCGCGATCGTGGGAATGGCCTGCCGGTTCCCGGGGGCGCGGAACGTCAACCAGTACTGGCGGCTGCTCAACGAACCGAGGGCGCAGTTCGCCACCGTCCCGGACTCGAGATGGCGCACCGCCACCTTCCTCAGCGACAACTTACGCGACACATCCTCGACCTATACGGACACTATGGCGCTGCTGCCGGACGTGGGCCACTTCGACGCGGCGCACTACGGCATCCCGCCACGCCGGGCCAGATCGATGGACCCGCAAGGGCGGCTGCTGATCGACCTGACCCGTGAGGCCATCCAGGACGCCGGATGGGAGGCCGAGGACTTCGACCGCGAGGAGACCTCGGTGATCACGGCGCTCACCGAGAGCGGCTATCGCGAGATCACCACCATGCGCATCCGGATGCGCCAGCTGACCGGCGGTGAGTTCGGGGCGCGGGCCACCGATCCCCAGTGGCCGGAGACGGTCCGCGCGGTGGACGGGCTGCACGGCTCGTCCGTGGCCGGGCTCCTGCTCAACATGGGGCCGAACACCGTCAGTTCGGTCTTCGATCTGCACGGCGAGAGCTATGCGCTGGACTCGGCGTGCTCCGGTGGCCTCATGGCCGTGGCCAACGCCGTGTTCGCACTGCGCGCGGGCCGCTGCCGCATCGCCCTCGCGGGCGGCGCCCAGCTGATCCTCGCCCCCGATCTGCTGGTGGGGCTGTGCCGGATCGGCGCCATCTCGCGCAGCGGCAGATGCCTGCCGTTCGGCGCGGAGGCCGATGGCTTCGTCCTGGGGGAGGGCGCCGGGGTCCTGGCGCTGCGCCCCCTGGCCGACGCGCTGGCCGCGGGCGACCGGGTCTACGCGGTGATACGGGGCGTGGGCACGGCCAACGACGGGACCGTACAGGGCGGAATGCACCCCCAGGCGGCCGGTCAGCTCAGGGCCCTGCGCCGGGCCTACCGCGACGCCGATCTGACCCCGGACGCGGTGGGCTACCTCGAGGCGCACGGCACCGGGACCACCGTCGGCGATCCGGTCGAGGTTGGCGTCCTGGGCGAACTGCGGGGCGAGCGGGGTGCGCCCGCCTTCCTCGGCGCGGTGAAGGCGGTGGTCGGACACGCGCTCAACGCCGCCGGGATGGCCGGGCTCGTCAAGACCGTGCTGGCCGTGCACCGGGGAGTGATACCGCCACAGCCGGAGTTCGACCTCGCCGACCGCTCCGGGCTCGACGCCGCGCGGCTGACCATTCCGACGAAGCCGACCGTATGGCCGGAGTCCGGGCAGCCGCGCCGGGCCGGGGTGAGCGCCTTCGGCTTCGGCGGCACCGGTGTCCATCTGGTGGTCGAGGAGTGCGCCACCGCCCCGGCCCGTCCGGCGCCGGACGAGGGGCCGAGGCTGCTGGTGCTCAGCGCCCGCGACCGGGCCGGGCTGGTCCGTTACGCCCGGGAGCTGGCCGACACCCTCGCCGAGGACCGGCCGCCGCTGGCCGGGGTGGCGGACACCCTGGCCCGACGGGCTCCGCTCGCCGAACGCCTCGCTCTGGTGGCCGAGGACACCGCCGACGCCATCACCAAGCTGACCACCGCCGCCGAGGCCGTGGCGGCCGGCCGCGCCGGGCAGCTCGGGCCGGGGCAGATGGCCGGCACGGTGCCACCCGGTGAGCAGCCGGAGGTCGCCGTGCCCACGCCGGGCTCGCTGCCCGCCGAGGAACGCTCGGCCGCGCTGGCCCGGCTCGCCGAGCGGGCGGTCACCGGCGCGGGGCTCCGCCCCGTGATGGAGCACATACCGCCCTGCACCCTGCCACCGAGCCCGCTCGCCCCGCGCCACCACTGGGCGGTGGACGAGTCGGCGCGCGCCCCCGAGGAGGCCCCGCCCACCCTCGCGGCAGTGGGGGAGGGCCGGACCGGGCCGGTGGACGCGCGGGCCGGGGGAGGGTCCGCCGCGACCATCGTGCTCGAAGAGCTGTCGCGGACCGGTGTCTTCCCGCTCGCCGATCTGGCCGAGCGGATGGAGCTGGTGACCGACCTCGGCTTCGACTCCCTGATGCTCCAGGAGCTCGAGGTCAACATCGGCAAACGGATACCGGGATTCCGCACCGAGGAGATCTTCTCGCCCGACCTCACCGTGGAACGGCTGGTCGGGCTGGTCGATCCGCATCTCACCGGGGAGCCCGTCCTCGGTGAGCCACCGCCCCGGGAGACACGGGGGGACTGGGACGCGGCGACCGCGTGCGCCGATGACTTCCCCGAGGTGCGGCAGTTCGAGGAGCGCCTGAGCACGATCACGGGCAGCGGCGCGGACTTCCCGTACTTCCGCGTCCACCAGGGCACCATCCGCGATACGACCATGATCGACGAACGGCCGTATCTGTCCTTCGGCAGCTACAACTACCTGGGGCTCTCCGGCCATCCGGCGGTCAACGAGGCCGTGCACCAGGCGGTGGACCGGTACGGGACCTCGGTCTCGGCGAGCCGGGTGCTCTCCGGCGAACGGGACCTGACCGTACGGCTGGAGCGAGCGCTGGCCGACTTCCTCGGCACCGCGGACTGCCTGGCGCTGGTGAGCGGCCATGCCACCAACGTCACCGCGATCGGGCACCTCGTCGGGGCGCGGGACCTGGTGGTGCACGACGCGCTCGCCCACGACAGCATCCTCCAGGGCTGCGCGCTGTCCGGGGCGGCACGGCGCCCGTTCGCCCACAACGACATCGGCGCGCTGGAGGACACGCTGCGGCGCAACCGGTCCCGGTTCCGACGAGTGCTGATCGTCGTCGAGGGCGCCTACAGCATGGACGGCGACCTGGTGGACCTGCCCGCCGTGATCGAGCTGAAGCGGCGCTACGGCGCCCTGCTGATGGTCGACGAGGCGCACAGCATCGGCACCGTGGGCCAACGCGGCGGTGGCGTCGGCGAGTTCTTCGGTGTCGACCGGACCGATGTGGACCTGTGGATGGGCACCCTGTCCAAGACGTTCGCCAGCTGCGGGGGCTATCTCGGCGGCTCGGCCCGGATGGTGCGGTGGCTGCGGCACACGCTGCCGGGCTTCGTCTACAGCGTCGGCCTGACCCCGGCCAACGCGGCCGCGGCGCTGGCCGCCACCGAGCTGATCGTCGCCGAGCCCCACCGGGTGCGCGCGCTGCGGCGCAACGCGGAGCTCTTCCTCGGCCTGGCCGGCGCGGCCGGTCTGGCGACGGGCACCAGCGCCCACACCCCGATCGTGCCGTGTCTCCTCGGCGACTCGGCGAGAACCCTGCACATCGCGGACCGGCTGTTCGACCGCGGTGTGATCGCCGATCCGATCTTCCACCCCGCCGTGGAGGAGGGGCTCGCCAGGCTGCGGTTCTTCGTCACCAGCGAGCACCGCGAGGACGACATCCGGCGCACCGTGGCGATCCTGGCCGAGGAGGTGGCGGCCACCGGGGGATGAGTGAGGCACCGTCGGATCAACCTCAGATCAGGGTGCGTTCGATCCGGCTGAGCATGGCGTCCCTCCCGGTCGCCCCGGCGTCCCCTGCCGTGGAGGCGCCATGCCGCTCCGCGGTGCCGCCCACCCGTTGGGAGAGCAGATAGGCG
The DNA here is from genome assembly GCF_042750115.1 of Streptomyces sp. NPDC059455. NCBI lineage: Bacteria > Bacillati > Actinomycetota > Actinomycetes > Kitasatosporales > Streptomycetaceae > Streptomyces > Streptomyces sp. NPDC059455. The sequence continues at coordinate 20,733 of NZ_JBHYVB010000075.1, read as the reverse complement.
ATGATCTCCGCTTCCTGCTCCTGGACGTCGTCGTAGGTCGCGCGCAGGAGCATGTCACGCACGAGGTCGGGGTCGAGGTTGGGGAAGAGGAGGCGGGCGCTCGCCTCGTCCAGCCAACCCGCCCCGCGATGGCAGCAGATGATGTGGCCCAGCTCGTGCAAGATGATGTGCTCCTGATGCGCGCTGGTCGTGTTGGCGTCATAGAAAATGAGGTCCTCGTCGCGGGCGGCGACCCACATGCCGCAGGGGTGCGTCGCCGGCATCGGCATCGGGACCAGCGTGATCGGGCGGCCGCGGACCTCGCCGAGATGGCGGCAGAGCTCGTCCACATCGGCCACCTCCGGCAGGCCGAGGTCGGCGATCCGCCGCGCACCGGCCTTCCGGAGCTTCTTGAGCTGACTGCGGCGGTCGTGATCGGCCGACCGTCCCCTGTTGGCGCCCCTCACCCAGCCGCACCCCTCATTCCGCATCCGAGGCGTCGGTGACCGGCGGAAGACCCTGGAGCTGCCGGTACTGATCCATGATGGTCGTGATGGCCGCGAGGTTCTCCTTCTTCATCCCCGCCGCGCGCATCGCCACGGCGCGGACCCCGGCCTGGCGCAGCGCCTCGATGGCGGCGATCTCGCTGAGCACCGACTCGGCGACCTGGTCGTCGAAGAAGTAGGCCACCGACACGCCGAAGAAGCGTGCCAGGGCGGCCAGCAGGTCCGGTGAGGGATTGGAGCGCTTGCCCGTCCGCAACTGCGACAGATACACACCCCCGACCTTCAATTCGGGGTTGGCCCGCTTGAGCTCCTCCGCCACCTCGGCGTTGGTCCAGTGCTTGCCCTTGGGACGAACCGTCTTGAAGAGGTTGTCCAGACGCACTGCCAGCATGGGCCGGTCGTCAGTCTCGGACATGCGAATCTCCCTCCCTCACCTCCTCGGCTTTGCCCCCGGCTAATCGTCAGTTTCGCAGATTAGCGGTCAGTTGACAATCGGGCGCAACTCCGCCACCGTGGACCTCGCCGATAGCTGATAGCTAACTCCGCTCACGGGGGTGGCCGAGTTGGTTACCAGCTCCATCGGCCTGGTCCGGCCCGGCCTTCCGGGGCCGGGTCCGGGCCGGACCGAGTGGGGCCACCCACTCGGCTCGGAAGAAGGAAACGGGGGCACACGGGGGAATCACGGGGGAAGTCCCGCTCGGCCTGACGGGGGCAGACCGGGCGGGATCCTCTCTCAGTCCTCAGCGCCCTCAGCGCGAGCGCGCCTACGGTCCCTCAGCGCGCTGCGCGGCCGTTCAGCGCGCCTTGCCGAGCCGCCGGTAGGCGGAGGCCACCTTGGTGAGCCAGACGACCTCGGCGGTGAAGTTGTCCGTGTCGCGGTCCCCGAAGTCGCCGGTGTCCGCGTTGTCGTCGGGAATGGTGCCGGTGCGCTTGGCGTGCAGGGCCCGCCTGATCTGAGCCGCCTCGGCGAACGCCTGCCGGGCCTCCTCGCTCCCCCTGGGGCCCGCCCCGGCGTCGCCGTTCGTGGTGCGGTCGATGTAGGGGCGCAACTCCCGCCATCCGTCCCGTATTTCGATCACCCTCCGGTGCAGCCGGTAGTTGAGGTCGGAGACCGCGGCCCCGGGCGGCTCCAGGACGATGTCCGGCGAGGACTCGTACAGATCCCGCCACAGCGGATACAGGGCCCGGTAGGACCGGTAGCCGCGCGCCCACTCCAGCAGCTTGGTGGCCGACGACCCCCAGGAGGAGATCGTCAGGGCGAGCGAGAGGGTGAGGATGCCCAGCGCGCTGAAGACGGAGGCGGCCAGGGTCCAGGCGCCGATGTCGAGCCCGCACGCGGCCGTGACGACGTTGACCACCCGGGCCAGGCAGTACAGGAAGAGGATCACCGCGGCGACGGAGAGCAGCCGCAGGGCCTGCCGCAGCGAGGTCTTGCTCGTCATACGGGCGTAGGGACCGCACTGGCGCAGGATCGTGACGCACGGAACCGCCTGGGAGACCATGAAGACCAGGAGGTAGGTGAGGACCAGCGGCTGGCCGCTGCCGGTGTTGAAGTCCTCGGCCGGTCGGCCCGGGCCGTCGGCGATGAAGAAGAGCGCCGTAAGAAGCGCGTTGAGGGCGATTCCGGTGATCAGCCAGTAGCGGGCCTTGCGCCCCGACTCCTCGGCGCCGGTCGCCCAGCGCAGCAGGATGATCTGGGCGCTGACGCAGAAGGCGACCGCCGACAGGTGCATCACCAGGATCGCGAGGTTGCCGACGCCCAGGAAGCGCTCGCTCCCCATGGCGACGGCACCCATCGTGAAGGTGAGGCACTGCAGCAGCAGGGTGACTAACAGCGTGCGGTAGGCGCTGTCCCGCCAGCCGCGTCTGACCTGGAACAGCCGGTAGACGAGCGCCGCGTACGACGACAGCGCCGCGATGACGAAGCAGAGAGTCTTGATGGTGTTCACGGCCCTTTCCCCCACAGGTGCCGCGCACGCGGCGAACGGTTCAGTCGGTGTTCTCGCCCAAGGGAACCACGAGTCCGATCCCTTCGGCCGCGACGGCGACGGCATAGTCGAAGAACGCGGCCTCGTCCCGGACGCTGTCATGGGTGCGGCTGAAGACCTGGAACACCAGGAGCCCGATCAGACTGCTCCACAGCACGATGCCGCGCTCGATGACGTCCGAGAACGGGGCCTCGGGCGTGCCGCCGAAGAGGTGCACCGCCTCCGGCAGCAGCAGCGGCGGCCCCGGCACCTGCCGCCGGGGCGCGGTGAGTTCACCGGCCTCCAACGCCGACCGCACGATGCCGGCCAGCACCGCGGGGGTGCGCGAGGCGGGCGGGACGGTCTCCTGCGGGGCGTGGTAGTCCGGCACGGGCGAGCCGTAGACCAGCGTGAACTCGCCGGGGTTGGCGAAGGACCACCGGCGCAGCGCCCGCGTGACCGCGAGCATTCGCGCGCCCGCCGACGCGCCCGCGTCCCGGGCGTCCCGGTCGGCCTCCTCCATCGCGGCGCCGGAGCCGTTGTAGGCGTCGATGAGCAGCGCGGTCAGCAGATCGTCCCGGTGCGGGAAGACGGCTTCCACCTCGCTGACGGAAAGACCGCTCTCCTGGGCGACGGCGGCCGGGGACAGCCCTCCGGCGCCCAGTTTCACCAGCAGTTGGCGCGCGGTGGTCGTGATGGCCGCCCGAGCCCCGGAGTTGTCATCGGCGGAACGTGTCCCGGAAACATCCATGGGCCAAACCGTACCGGTGCCACGGCACTTCGCGCCCCGCGGACCCTGACTTGAACCCTGACCCCGGAGGGGTCTTCGCGGTTATGGTGAGCGGGATGTGAGGCGGTTGCACGGGCTCGGCGGGGGACGCGCGCCGACGCCGCGAGGGAGGGGCTGCTGTGGACGGCGGGGTGGGGCTGCGGATCGCGTCGGCAGTGGTCGTGCCGGTGATCAAACGACTGCTGCTGCCGCCCGCGAGCGCGCCCGGCGCGGAGTACGGCGAACGGCCCGTGCCGATCCGCCGGCTCGTCTCCTTCGCCAAGGAGCACCGCACCCTCACCGAGGACGATCTGCACAAGCTCGCCCGCGAGCTGGTCCGCCGCGCCGTGCGGGCCGCCGGGCCGCACGATCCGCCGATCGGCGCCGATGAGCACGACTCCGTGGGGCAGGCGCTGACCCGCACCCTGCACGCGCTCGGCGATCTCGACATGGACGATGTGCACGCCTTCGCGCTCGGCCCGGAGCGGCTGGCCGCCGAGCTGTCCCGGCGCGCGGGCCCCGACACCCGCAGGCTCCTCAGCGACGACGCCGCCCGCTTCCACGACCGGCTCCTGGAGACGGCCTGCGTCCACCTCATGCGCTTCTTCAGCCAGCGGCCCGGGTTCGCGGCCCGAGCCCAGATCGAGCAGAGCCGCGAGATCCGGGAGCAGAGCGAGAAATTGGACGCCATCCTGCGGCGGCTGCCCGACATCAGCCGCCAGGACGAACAGTTCGAGGAGGAGTACGCGCGCTACGTCGTCGAGTGTCACGGCCGGCTCACCATCTACGGCGTGGACCTGCGCGAACCGGACGGCCAGGACTGGCCGCTGGAGACCGCGTATCTGAGCCTCCAGGCCAGGCCGTACCGGGATGGCACCGACCGGGTGCCGGTGGTGAACGGCGAGCCCGGCGCCGACCGGGACACCGAGACCGACCGGGCGCCGGGCCCGGCCGAGGCGGTCTTCGCCACCCAAGAGCGCGTACTGCTGCGCGGGGTCGCCGGCACCGGCAAGACCACCCTCGTCCAGTGGCTGGCCCTCTCCACGGCGCAGCAGGAGCGGGTGCCGGGCGGGCTGTCCCAGCTGTTCGGGCGGGTCCCCTTCGTGCTGCCGCTGCGCACCCTGGCGCGCAAGGACTCCGAGCTGCCGATGCCCGACGACTTCCTGCGCTGGATCGGCTGCCCGCTGGTGGGCACCGAGCCCGACGGCTGGGCCGCGCGGGTGCTGCGGCACGGGCGCGGAGTGCTCCTGATCGACGGGGCCGATGAGATCCCGAAGGACGACCGCACCCGGGTGCGGGCCTGGCTGAAGAAGCTGCTCGCCGTCTTCCCCGGCAATCTGTGGCTGCTCACCTCCCGCCCCGCCGCCCTCGAGCGGGGCTGGCTGGCCCGCGAGGGCTTCCAGGAGTTCGCGCTCGCCGCGATGCGGCCCGCCGACATGAAGCAGTTCATCCGGCGCTGGCACACGGCGGCCGGGGCCTCGCAGGAGCTCGGCGACTCGCTCACCCAGTCGCTGCGCAGCAGCCCCGAGCTGAGCCGCCTGGCGACCAATCCGCTGATGTGCGGCCTGATCTGCGCCCTGCACCGGGAGCGGCGCGGCTTTCTGCCCCAGGGCCGCGCCTCCCTGTACGAGGCGGCCCTGTCCATGCTCCTGGAGCGGCGCGATCTGGAGCGCGAGGTCTACGGGCGCAGCCGTAAGCCCGTCCTGGACCAGAAGTCGGCCACGGAGCCGCTCCAGAGGCTCGCGTACTGGCTGATCCGCAACGAGCGGACCCAGCTGGACCGCCCGGACGCGGTGAACGTGGTGCGGCGGCTGCAGCCCTCCGTGCCCCGCCTCGCCGAAGTCGGAACGGCGGAGGAGACCCTGCAGCACCTGCTGGAGCGCTCCGGTCTGCTGCGCGAACCCGCCCCGGGCGCGGTCAACTTCATCCACCGCACCTTCCAGGACTTCCTGGGCGCCAGGGCCGTGCTGGAAGAGCGCGATATGGGCATGCTGGTGAACAACGCACACCTGGACCAGTGGGAGGACGTGGTGCAGATGGCCGTCGCACAGGCTCGACACCAAGAGCGTGCCGACCTGCTGACCCGGCTGCGCGAGCGGGGCGACCGGGAGCAGGACGCGACGATCCAGGCGCGGTTACGGCTCCTCGCGCTCGCCTCCCTCGAACAGGCCACCCGCCTGGAGCCCACGGTCCGCGAGGCCATCGAGGACCGGGCCGCGCGGCTGCTTCCGCCGCGCAGTCTCCGGGAGGCCAGGTCACTGGCGCAGACCGGCCCGCTGCTGCTGGGCCTGCTGCCCGACGCCAAGGACCTGGAGGGCGACGAGGAACTGGCCACGGTCCACGCGATCTGCCAGATCGGCGGGGACGCCGCCATCCCCAGGCTCCGGGAGTTCCTGGGCACCGGCCAGCCCGCGGTGCGCGCTCAACTGCTCGCCCACTGGGACCGGTTCGAGACCAAGGTGTACGCGGAGGAGATCGTACGGCCGCTCCTCGACACCGCGCCCGAGGAGATCGTCACGGTGCGCTCGCACGCCGAGCTGGAGGCCCTGCGCACCATGTCCGGCTATCAACGCGTCGGCCTGCACGGTGACTTCGCCCCCGAGGCGATCCGCGCCGCGCTCGACCCGCGGCAGCTGCGCGAGCTGCGGCTGCGCAACACCCTCCAGCTGGAGGACCTCGATCTGCTCTCCGCCTACCCCGAGCTGGAGACCCTCGCCCTCCAGGGCTGCCGGAACGTGAAGGACCCCGCGCCGCTGGCCCGGCTGCCCCGGCTGCGGCGGCTGGAGCTGCGGGACCTGCCCCAGTTCGAGCCGCTGCTGAAGCTGGCCGACTGTCCCCGTCTCGAAGGGCTCCTCATCGGGCCGGAGGTGCCCTGGCGCGGCCTGTCCGACCTGCCCCGCCCCGCCGAGCTGCGGCTGCTCTCACTGCCGTCGTCGGCGGCGCAGCTCGCGGGGATCGTGGAGTGCCGGGAGCTGGAGGAGCTGCGACTCCAGGACGCCAGCGAGCGGCTGACGCCGGACGAATGGGGCTCCCTCATCGCCGAGTTGCCCCAGCTGCGCAAGCTGACGCTCTCCCCGCAGCAGCTGAGCATGCTGCTGTTCGCGCCCCGCACCGAGATACCCCAGGTCACCCATCTGGATGTGTGGGCCAGGGCCGGTGTCGCGGTTCCGCTGCGGCGGATCGCCCGACGGCTTCCGGGACTTGAGGAGATCCATCTGTCGCAGGTGGCGGAGCTCGACCTTGCCTCCCTGGCCGGGCTGCGGCGGCTGCGCCGGGTGCGGCTGGTCTACCCGGGCGAGATCCGCGGCGCGGACTCGCTCCCCGAAAGCGTCGACCTCGACATTTATCCGCACCCCTGACCGGCACTATCTCCGACGGTGCATCGTTCACCTGGTGGGATGTTTACCCAAGGGGTAAATTCAGGATTGTAGGCGTAGTGGGTACGGATGTCAGCGGCTGATGTCTCGGGGGAGCGGTGCCGCCCGTCTCCGAGGTCAGGGCTGCCGGGCAGCAGAGGACGACTGAGGCGGGTCGCAACGGGATGGGCGTATCGGAAGGGTCACCGCTCTATGGCCGGGACCCGGTGCTGCGCTCGCTCGTTCCCCGGCTGACCGGCCTGGCCTACGACGAGCGGTCCCGGACCGGCCGGGAGCACCAGGGAGATCTGCCCGTGGTGCTGCTGACGGGGTACCACGGCATGGGGCGCAGCGCCGTCCTCGAGGAGCTGGCGGCGCGCTATCGGGACCGGCTGCCGCTGGCCCACGTCCGGGCCGTGGCCACCGAATCCGCCCCCTTCCCGCCCGCCCCGGCCGACGGCGGCGCCCCCACCGCCGCCACCCTGGTGGAGATCCTCGCGGAGCTGGTGTGCGGGCTCGCCCCCGCGCTGCGCCGTCGCTTCCCCGTCCTGCTGCCCGGCCTGTTCGCCGTCTCCGGCTGGTACCACGGCAACGGCGAGCAGCGGGACGCCGCGTGTCTGTGGTTCGCCCGGCTGCTGCTCGCCTGCCGCCTCACCAGCGGCGACGAGAACGCGCTGAGACACGCCTGGGCCACCGCCGTCGAGGGCCGTCTGGAGACCATCGACGCGGAGGCCGACGCGGAGTGGGGCCGGGACGCGGTCACCGCCGCCGTGGTGGCCGAGTACACCGAACGGCACCAGCCGGCCGCGGCACAGGAGTGGTACCGGGGGCGCTTTCCGCGGGGCGCGGACGGCCAGGATCCGCTGGTGCTGCTGGGGGAGTGGTTCCAGCGGGGCGGCGACTACCGGCACGCGGCCGAGCAGAGCCTGATGGCCGCCTTCCTCCACGATGTCGCCTCCTCCTACGGCAGGCTCCAGCGGTGGAACCGCGAACCGTGGCCGCTCATCCTGCTCGACGACGCCCACTGCCCGCCCGGCCAGGACTTCCTCGACCTGCTCCTCGAACACCGCGCCCTGCCCGAGCGCCCCGACCACGAGGAACTCGTCGTCGTGGCCACCCGCCTCGGCGGTTTACCAGAGGAAGCGTCCGACGCGGTCCGCCGCGACCTGCCCGACCTGGTGAAGTCCTCCGGCTGGCAGCGCAGAGGCCTGGCCCCGTCCGCCGGGCTGCTCGCCGTCCCGCTCACCCCGCTGAGCCGGGACGACATCCTGCCCCTCCTGGTGCCCGGCTGGCCCGCCCGGCCGCTCCACCCCTATCTGGCCTCCGCCGTGCACTCCCTGACCGGCGGGCACCCCGCGGTGACCACCGTGCTGTGCGCCGCGGTCCTGGACGCCACCAAGCGGGGCCGCCCCGTGGACCCGCGGGACCTCCTCGAACTGAACGCGAAGGACGGCCGCCCGGTCACCGAGGCGCTCCTGGAGCAACTGCTCCCGGACCGGCGCCAGCGCGACCGGCTGACCCTGCTCTCGCTCGCCCGCGACAGCACCGCGGCCGAGGCGCTGGCCGAGCATCTGCGGCTGCAGGGCCCGGACCAGCTGCCCGCCAACTCCGCCACCGACTACCTCGAAGAGCAGCAGTGGCAGCAACTCACCCCGCCCGACCAGCCGTTGGTCACCGACGCGCTGCTGCGCACCCTGCTGGTGCACGAGGCGCGCCGCACCTCCTCGCGGGCCGAGGACGGCCGCAGCTGGCAGGACATCCACCGCTTCCTGCGGATGCACCACGCCCAGCGCGGTGAGAGCGGCGAGGCCGACGCCCTGCGGCACACCCTCGCGGCCGGGAACGCGGAGACGGTGGTGGCCATGCTGACGGAGGAGTTCCAGTCGGAGAAGGACGCCAACGCCGCCGCCCACTGGCTGCTGTGCCTCCAGTACGCCGCCACCGCGCCCACCCCACCGGCCGAGGAGTGGACCGACGAACGGATGCAGATCGCCCTCGGCGCGCACGACGGCCGGTACGCCGAACTGCACGAGATCGAGCGCTGCGTCAACCGGCTGCTGCACGCTCTGTGGCATGTCTCCGAGCCGCACGCCGAGCCGGACCCCGATATGTGCAAGGCGGTCGGCGAGGAGCTGGCCTATCTCTCACCGCGCCATCCGTCCTGGCACGCCGTCCTGGGCCAGGCGGCCCGCAACTGGCCCGCGGCGGCACGGAAGAAGCGCCCCTTCCCTATCTCCGGTCAGTGAGGAAGCATGCTGCTCCGTCTGTTCCGCCGTCATCCTCGCGAGTGGGGGCCGCTCGAATGGCTGGCCGTCGTCGGAATCGGCGCCCTGATAGCCGCCGCGATCACCGTCGCCGTCAATGTGGCGCAGGGCCCCGGCAGGTGCGGTGACGACCTGCGGGACATCGACGGGGACTGCGTGGGCGTCACCGAGGAGGCCTTCGAGGCGGACCCGGGCATCGAGAGCCTCATCGGTGCGGTGGCGGACGAGAACGCCCGGGTGAAGCGGGACTGGCAGGACCCGCCGAGCGGGCCCAGGATCCCGTATGTGCGGATCGCGCTGATGATGCCCTTCACCGCGGACGACCACAGCGCCATGACGGCGGACATGATCCGCCGTGGCATCGCGGGTGCCCTGGCCGCCCAGCGGCAGGCCAACCGCTTCGGCGGACCGCACTACCAGCTGCTGCTCGCCCCCGACGGCCGCAACCTCGACCAATGGGAGCCCGTCGTCGACCGTCTCGCCGAGCTGACCAAGGACACCCGGGCGCCACTGGTCGGCGTGACCGGCATCCCCAGCAGTACCCCGGAGACCCGTAAGGCGATCGCCGCGCTCAGCAAGCACAGCATCCCCACCGTCGGCCCGGTCATCACCGCGGCCAACATGAACTCCCCGTACTTCTTCAAGACGTCGCCCAACAACGACCAGTTCGCCCGCGCCCTCAAGCTCTACCTGGACAGAAAGCCGGCCCGGCACAGAGGCTTCCTGGTCTGGGACAACCGCAGCGAGGACGTCTACTCCCAGAACCTGCGCAGCGTCTTCGAACGGCACTTCGGCGACGCGTACGACCTGACCAACCACAACTCGAACTTCACCGGCACCTCCGGAACCGACAAGGGCATCCCCCAGCGGTTCACCGACGCCGTCCAGAAGATCTGCAACGAGAAGTCCGACACCGTCTTCTTCGCGGGCCGCGACCAGGACCTCCCCGCCTTCATGGAGCGCATGGCGCAGGAGGGCAGCTGCGGGCGCACCACGACGCTGCGCATCCTGAAGGTCGGCATCGGCCTGGAGCCCACGCTCACCGGGGACGCGCCCGCCCGCTGGCTGGACGAGGCACGCGCCACGATCGTCGACGCCTCCGCCGTCGACCCCGCCTGGTGGGCGGGGAAGTCCAAGCCCAAGAAGGCGCTCGGCCGCTTCCTGGACCGCTTCGAGGAGATCCAAAAGCAGCACAAGCTGGGGGACAAGCCGCTCGACGACGGCTACGCCGTGATGTACCACGACGCCTTCACGCTGCTCGCGGGCGCCGTGGACCGCACCTTCGCCGAGATCAACGAGGGCGGCAAGAAGGCGCCGGAGGCGTTGAGCATCCCGACGAAGGACGATGTGTACAACACCCTCATCATCCCGAGCATCGCCGGTGACGGGTGCAGCTCCTGCCTGGTCGGCGCCGGAGGGACCTACGGGTTCGAGGGGCCGGGCAAGAACGACCAGTGGGCCGTGTGCAAACCCGTGCCCGTGGTCGAGTTCCCGTCGAGCGTCCGCTCCGGCGATCCGGGCGCGCCCGGCCTCTACCGCACCTACCGGAACGGCACCAAGAACGCCTGCCCCTCCTGACGTGCCCTGACGTTCGCTGACGACCTGACGCCAACCGCGGACCGCGCGCGGTGGTTCAGCCGGACTTGCGCGCCACCCCGCCGTAGTAGCCGACCTCCCCGGGCCCGGTCGGCGGCGGGGCGTCCGGGCGCCAGAACGGGACCTCGGCCAGACCGGGCTCGACCAGGGTGAAGCCGTCGAAGAACCGCTCGATCCGGTCGCGGGACCGCAGGCTCAAGGTGGCGGTGGCCTCGTCGTAGACGGCCGAGGCCGCGCTGCGGTCGGCGAAGTCGTCCGTGGCGTGGGAGAGCACCAGGAAGCTCCCGGCCGGCAGCGCGTCGCGCAGGGTGGCGACGACCCGCTCGGGCCGCTCCGCGTCGGTGAGGAAGTGGACGATGGCCACGAGGAGCACCGCGACCGGCCGGTCGAAGTCGATGACCTGGTGGACCTCGGGGTGGTCCAGGACGGCCCGCGGGTCGCGCAGATCGGCGAGCGCGATGCTGGTCGCGGCCGAGCCGCGCAGAAGCACATTGGCGTAGGTGTTGACGATCGGGTCGTTGTCGACGTACGCGACGCGCACATCCGGCGCCAACTCGCGGGCGATCTCGTGCACATTGGGGGAGCTGGGCAGCCCGGTGCCGATGTCGAGGATCTGCCGGATGCCGCTGTCGACCACATGGCGCACGGCGCGCCGCAGGAAGTCGCGGTTGGCCCGTACGCCGCTCCACACCTCGGGTGCCGCGGCGGCGAGCCGGTCACCGGCCTCGCGGTCCACCTCGTAGTTGTTCTTGCCGCCCAGGAGGTAGTCGTAGATCCGGGCAGGATGCGGCCTGCAGGTATCGATCTCCTCGGCGCGGAAGCCGTTCTCCGTCAACGCAGTGTTCCTCTCGACGACCGTCACGGCCCCCGCCCGCGTTCGACTGGCGAACAGCTTCCCACACCAACCCCGGTGCCGGACGCCGGAGTTCTCCACGCCCGGCCTCCCGTTGTCAGGCGGCAGATCAGGCCTCGGCCGCCGCTGTCGGCTCCGCCTTCGCTTCCGCCGCTGCCGCAGCCGCGGCGGCAGCGCGGGCCTGGCCCTTGCGGCGCGACCGCTTGCCGTAAAGGGCCGTCCAGGTGCCGAGGGAGCCCAGCACGGCGTAGATCAGGACCGGGCTCAGCACCACCATGGTGTCGGTTCTGAGGGTGTACGACAGCACGACCCGGACCGCGGACTCGATGCAGTAGGCCACGCCCCAGACGGTCGTCATCGTCATCATGGCCTTGCGGAAGCCATCGACGTGCCACAGGCCGTTCCACCAGGCGGTGCTCGCCTCGGTGCCGTCGGTGGCGAATTTGCGCCCCAAGTAGAACATCAGGGGGCGCGGCGCCAGCAGCGTCGCCAGACACAGCACCCCGAACAGCCCCGTGACGCACGAGTCCTTGATCAGCAGCGCGCGGGCCGAGTGCGCGCCGACGGTCGACACTACGGCCGTGATCACGATGAACACCAGGGTGACGATGGCGAGTTCATCGAGGCGGCGACGCCAGGCGAGGTGGACGGCGCCGTCGACCACCGGCCAGGCGCTGCTGATCAGCAGCGCGGCGAATTCGCTGAAGCCGTGGTCGCGCAGTGCCTTGTACGTGATGATCGGTGCGACGACATTGAGGCTGAGCGTGACGGCCCAGCCGAGAATGGCGGCCCTCTTGGACCGGGCGGGCGCCTTGGGCCGCTCGCCGGTCTGTGGCGCCTGCGTATCCGATTCCGATGCGCTCGAGGCGCCTTGACTGGTCGAGTCCTGAGTGAGCACGGTTCCCCTGTAAGTGTGCCTGGTGGTGCTGTGCGTGGTCGTGCGAGAAAAGAGAAACCTAAAGCAGTCATGTCGTAAGAGGACAGTGCCGGGACGCCAAATGTCGCCAAAATCTCGACGGAAGGCCGTTTCAAGTCGGGTGTAGCGGTCAAGTGGTCGCTCGGAACGGCATTCCGTCGCCCTCTCGGGTGTTTTGAGAAGTCACAGTCCATTGCGCTGAGTGGCCCTGAGAAAAGCTTTTTGTGAACACCGTCCGGTTAACGGGAGTTTCTGGTGTGTACGGTACGCCGGAAAATCCGGCCGCGCCCCCTGATAGCGGGTCATTGCGGGAGCGGCCCGACGAGCTCGGCGGTCGCGTCCCACAGCCGGCCGGCCATGGCCGGGTCGAGGCCGGCCTTGCCCGGCCGGCGGACGGTCGGGGAGCCCCGGAAACCGCCCGGACCGTCCGGCCCGATGTAGGAGTTGCCGGGGACGTCCTGGGTGGCGGCGTAGAGCAGCGACAGCGCTCCGCGCTCCGGGGCGTTGGTGAGGAAGGTGAGCCGGTTGATGACGTTCGACCGGGAGTGGGACGCCAGCGTGGTGCGGGCGATCCCCGGGCTGGCGAGCACCGAGCGGACCGGGCTTCCGGAGGCGGTCAGCCGGCGCTGGAGCTCCAGCGAGAACAGGACGACGGCGAGCTTCGACGCCTGGTAGGCCTGCATCCCGTTGTGCTTGCGCGTCCGCCAGTCGAGGTCGGCCAGGTCGATCCGGCCCTGCTTGTGCAGCTCGCTGGTGACGTGCACCACGCGGTCGGTGATGTGCTCGAGCAGCAGGGTGGTCAGCAGGAAGGGACCGGTGTGGTTGGTGGTGGTCTGCAGATCGAGGCCGTCGGCGGTGCGCGCGGCGGGGATGTCCATCACACCGGCGTTGTTGATCAGGATGTCGAGGTCGCCGGACCAGGAGTCGGCGAAGGCGCGCACCGAGGTCAGATCCGATACGTCGAGCGGCCGGATGTCGAAGGTGCCGGGCAGGTCGGCGACGGCCCGGCGGGCCTTGTCGGGGTCGCGCACCCCCAGCACGACGCGGGCACCGGCACGGGCGAGCTCACGTGCCGTGATCAGGCCGAGGCCACGGCCGGCGCCGGTGATCACCACCGTACGGCCGGTCATCTCCGGGAGGTCGTTCGCCGTCCAACTGGTCGTCGTGCAACTGGTCATGGGTCCTGGCTCCGTGGTTCGCGGTTCGGGGCGACCGGTGATCGCAACGACAGTGAACTCGCGGCACGGCAGGCGCCGGAAGGACATGCGGAACCACTGAATGGCAGGTCGTGGCTGAGCCGCGCCGAATGGTCAACGATGGGGCCATGGACCATACGTTTGACCGCTCGTCCCTGGGCGCCTTCCTGCGTACCCGGCGTGCGGCGCTGCAGCCGGAGGACGTCGGACTGCTCCGTGGGCAACGCCGGCGCGCCCCGGGCCTGCGCCGCGAGGAGGTGGCGGAGCTGTGCACCATGTCCGCCGACTACTTCGCCCGGCTGGAACGCGGCGACGGGCCGCAACCTTCGGAGCAGATGATCGCGGCCATCGCCCGCGGCCTGCGGTTGACCCCGGATGAACGCGATCATCTCTTCCTGCTCGCCGGCTATCGCACCGCCCGCCGTGACCTGCGGCTTCAGCATGTGAGCCCCGGGTTGATGCGGGTCATGGACGGCTTGGCCGGCACCACTGCCCAGGTCATGGGCCCGTTGGGCGAGACATTGCTGCAGACGCCGTCCGCGGTGGCACTGCTCGGTGACCAGACCCAGTACACCGGCAACGCCCGCAGCGCGACCTACCGATGGTTCACCGATCCGGCCGCCCGTGAGCGGTACCACCCCGAGGAGCACGACCACAACAGCCGGACCAACGCCGCGCTGTTGCGCGCGGCCGCCAGCCGCGACGGGCCCGGCTCCCCCGCGGCCGAGCTGGTGGACATCCTGCTGAGCACCAGCGACGAGTTCGCCCAGCTGTGGCAGCGCCACGAGGTGGGCCTGCGGTGGAGCGAAACCAAACGATTCGTCCATCCCCAGGTGGGGCGGCTGGACCTCTACTGCCAACTCCTGCTCGAGCCGGACCAGGGCCAGTCGCTTCTCATCTTCACCGCCACGCCGGGTACGGAAAGCCACGAGAAGCTCGACCTGCTCACCGTGCTGGGCACCGACCAATTCACCGCCCACACCGAGTGAGGCCGCCCGCGGGGCCGGCCACCGGCAGCTCTAGCTGAAGATCGCGATGGCCTCGATGGTCAGCTCACCGGTCCCCGGGTTCCAGTCCCGCACCTTGCCCAGGCAGCGCGCCGGGAACGTGCCCTCATGGCTGTCGTCGTTGCGCAGCCCGTCCGTGGCGCAGACCACGCGCACCTGGGGCCCCTCGGCCGGGTCCTCCGGGTCGCCGTACGGGGCGAGGAAGACGGTGCGCGAGGAGGTCTGGCCGGCCTTGCGGAACCGGCCCCTGATGGAGACGAAGTCCTCGATGTCGCGCAGCCGGACGCTCTCCGCGGTCCCCGGGCCCGGGCGGTCGATCGTGTCCAGGGCTCGTTCCAGGGCGTGGTTCCGGGTGATGGTGCCGGTCCTGAGGTCGCCGTGGACGATGGCGTCGGTCCGTTCGAGGGTGTCCACGATGAGGCCGATCGCCGTGATGGGCTTGGCGCTCTCGATGTACATGCTGATTTCCTCGCGGCTGACGTTCCGGCCGCCGCTGACGCCCACGCCGAAGAGCCGGGCCCGCAGCGAGCCGTCCGCGGTGCGGGTGATCCGGTGCTGGACCTCCCGCTCCAGCGCCTTCTCGTAACGGCCCATCTCGTAGAGGTTCATGATGGCCCGGTCGTGGAGGTAGAGACAGATGCCCTCCGTGGGCTTCTCCGGGCTCGATCTGAGCCGTTTGCGGTACCGGTGCACCCGGACCGCCAGCCAGGCCACGACGGCGATCAGGCTCACCGCGGTCACCAGCCACACGAGCATCCAGGGCCACCAGACGCTCCACCACATTCCGCTGTCAACAGCCACGGATCTCCTTGAAGGCCTCGGGAAGGGAGCGGGCGCCCGCGTCCACCATGCGCCCGCCCGTCGTACGCGCCGCCCGGGTCAGCTCCGCGGTGTCCGCCTCGCCGAACCGCAGCGGGAAGGTGGGGACGCCGCGGACCGTCTCCGCCCGTGCCGCGTACCGGCGCTCGAACTCCTGGCGGGTGATGCCGGAGGTGTTCTCCCCATCCGTCATGAGGACGATGGAGATGGGCTGTCCGGGGTGGTCGCGGGCGATGCCGGACGCCTTTCCGTAGGCATGGTCCAGCGCGGACCAGATGGCGGTGGAGTTGTCGAAGTCGTCCGCCGCGACGAAGGACTTCACGGAGTCCAGGTCCCGCCGCCCGTCGACGGTGATATCGCGCTCGGCGAGCACACGGCCCCCGAAGCGCATCACGGTGACCCGCTCACCCTGGTAGAACCGCACGAACTTCCCCGTGGCGGAGGTGTCGGCACCGCTGAGTCCGGCGAACGCCGCGCGCAGCGAGGCCACTCGCGCGCCCCGCATCGAGGTGGAGAAGTCGAGGAGGAAGATCACGTGGCGGGCGGTGGGCAGCCGGGGATCGCCGTAGTCCTCGACCAGTTGGTCCACCACCGCCCGCTGGTCCGGGAAGTACAGCGCGTTGCCGATATCCGCCCGCAGCCTCGGGTCCCTGCGCACGTCCGCGCCGAGCGGCCGGCGCAGTGTGCGCTCCATGATCTTCTTCTGTGTCGAGGCGCTCTTGAGCCAGTTCACCACCTTGTCGTACGCCTCGTGCTTGGCCGGGTCGAGGAGGAGCAGCGGATAGTCGGACAGCACCATGCCGTCCTTCGGATAGATGATCTCCAGCTTCTCGTGGAGCTTGCCGCCGGCGTTGAGCGAGAGCAGCTCCGATTCGTAGGTGATCAGGGCGTCCAGCCGGTCCTGGTGGGCGATGTACTGCTCGCGCAGGTCGGCGCTGCTGTCCGCGGTGAGCTTCTGGCCGGTGCGGAAGCCGCGCAGCCGGTCGCAGGAGATGTCCTCGGCGCGGAGCGCGCTGCCGGTCCCGGCCGCGGCGGTGGCGACGCCGACGAGCGCGGAGAGGCCGCTGTTGGTGCGTTTGGGGTCGGCCATGCCGAAGCGCACCGAGCCCGCGGCGGCGGCGTCGGCGATGTCCGCCCAGGACACCTGTCCGCCCTTCGCCCTCGCCCGCAGGGCCCTCGCCGTCTCCGGCTTCACGCCGACGACCACGGGGGAGAGCATGGTCGTGGTGGAGAGCGGTTTCGCGGTGCTCCTGGACTCCTTGAGCCTGAGCTGGAAGTACCGGTCGGAGGAGAGCCAGGCCAGGTCGTGGTGGTACGCACCCGGCCTCAGCCCGTCCCCGGCGTCCACGGTGGCCTTGTACTCCATGTCCAGGTCCACCCCCGTGTCCCGGCGCAGGTCGTCCAGCAGCGGCTCCATGTCCCGCAGCTCCGAACTCGCCAGCACATGCAGGGTGGTGGACTCCTCGTCACCGGAACCACAGGCGGTGGCCGTGCCGAGCAGGGCCAGACAGAGCGCGAGGACCACCCGGCGGCGAGGAGCCCGGCGGCGAGGACCCCGGCGGTGCGGACGCCGCCTCATGAGGCCGTCTCCGGGGTCTGGTTCGGCGGCGGGCAGTCGCCGACGGACGTGATCATCCGTTCCAGCAGCGGCAGGCTCGGCAGTGTCGCCTTGGTGTCGTCGGCCGCCGAGGCGGGCGCCGGAATGCCCTGGTCCTCCAGGAACCGGTACAGCTCGGTGCTGGTCGCCTTGCCGCTGGAGTCCAGGACCCGGAAGCCCAACTCCATCGCCCGGCGCTGGAGTTGCTCATCACTGGCGAGCAGTTCCCCGAGCCGGTCGCCCTTGGGGGTGAGCGCGATGTACTCGGGCTCGGTCAGGAACTGGGTCGAGGGATAGAGCAGCACCCGCTGCGAGTCGGGCTTTCCGGTCTGCTGCCGCTGCCGTATCTGATAGGCGAAGTACTGGTGCTCGTACACCACCACGATCGGGGCGAGGCCCTTTCCCTCGGGCACCTCGTACGTCTTGAACATCTGCTCCGAGGGAAGCCCCTGGGACACCAGGGTCGGCTTGATCATCCGGGCCACACGGTCCGCCGCCGCGTTGTCCGTCGGAACGGAGTTCCCGTTCTCGACGAAGGCGACCAGACCCAGATACGTCCCGGCGTGGTTGGCCTCGCAGATGTTCGAGGTCTGGGCCAGGATCCGGTTGCCGTTCGTGGTCCGGTGCTTCTCGATGCCGATATCGCTCCATTTCTTCCCGCCCGCGCTCAGCCCGATGAACCTCTTCATATTGAGGGTGTAGTAGAGCGGGCTCTTCTCGTCCGCGGCCATGCCCTGCCGTGGTCTGGCGAGACCGTTGTCCCGCAGGGTTTCCGCGTATTCGCGGTAGGTGGCGAGGACGATGGGGCTGACGAAGGCCGAGTGCCCCTTGGCGTAGGCGTTCTCGCGCTTGCGGTCATTCTTGATCATGTCCGCCGCGGGCTGGCCGGACGGAAAGGCGAAGTCGTAGCCGTCGAAGCCGGTGGTGGCGATGTCCCGGGAACCCATACGGGTGATGTGCACCCGCATGCCGTGTTTCATCAGGATGCGCTGGACCTTCTCGTCCTCGAAGAACTCCGACTTGGAGGCGATCTTGCCTTCGAGGGTGATGACCCCGTCGAAGGGGAGCAGCAGATGCCCTCCCGCGGTGAGCGCCAGCAGCCCGGCCACGGGGAAGGCGAGCGCGGTCACCAGCGAACGGAGGGCGCGGCCCCGCAGGGGGAGGCGTCGCGAAGGGCCACGGATGCTTAAACGTGGCTCCTCCGCGTTGGATCTTTCGGCGGTCACCGGCTCCTCCTGCCTGGGAAAGGGGAAAGATCCTTTCCTTTGGCCTTGGCGGATGCGTGAATTCCATAGGGATGAGGGCCGAATTCACCGTGGCCGCTCCAGGGAGGTGGTGGCGCGAGGTGGCCGGAGGTGGCGCGAGGGGCGGAGGTGGCGGGCGGTGATGGGCGCCGGGCGGTGACGGGCGCTCGGTTAACGCCGCAGAGCGGCACTTCTCGGCCAGCTTTGGTCCGTACCTGTAAGTGATCTCTTCCGGAGACGAACCTGTGGGCGTCAACGTCCTTGATCCCCCGTCACGGAAGGATCTGCCTCATGTGGTACCGACGGATCAGACGGACCGGAGCGCACGGAGCCGGAGCGCACGGAGTCGGAGCGCGCGGCGCCCGCGCCCTCGCGGCCGGATGCGTCCTCGCCGCCCTCGGGCTGACGGCGGGCCCCGCTCCCGGCGCCCTGGCCGCCCCCACGGAGCGCACCCCAACGGCCGTGGCCTCCCCGGCTCCTGACGCCACGGCCCACACCGTCACCTTGGTCACCGGTGAGCGCGTGACGCTCGGCGCGGACGGGAGCGTCGTCGTGGCGCCGCGGCCGGGAGCCGAGGCGGACTATGTCACCCGCCGCTTGGACAACGATGTCTTCGTCATTCCGCTGACCGCGCTGCCGTATCTGGGGCGCACCCTGGACCCCGCGCTGTTCAATGTCTCCGCCCTCGCCGAGGCCGGGGTGACCACCACCCCGGTACGGGTCGAGGCCAAGGGAGGCGCCACGGCGCCGCGTTCGGGTCCCGCCTTCGGCGCGGCGCTGGCGAAGCAGGCCGGCGCCGAGGCGGCGGAGGGCTCCGTCGGCGACGGCCCGCTGTTCGGCGGCGTCACCTCCGTCGTACCGGCGGTCGCCACGGCCGGTGGGCAGGCCCCCTCGCGCCCGCCCGCGCGGGCGGGCCACACGCGGGCGGACCACCCGGTGAAGGTCACCGTGCTCGGTACGGACGGCAAGCCCCTCCCGGGCACCACCCCGTTCGCCCTGGCCAACGTCGACGACGCCGCCCTCTACCGGGAGCCGTCCCTCCAGGCCGTCGACGGCGAGGCGAAGGCCGAGGTGCCCGCGGGCCGCTACAGCGCCATGGTCTCCGCCCCGGCCTTCGACAGCGCGGGCGAGTCGACCGGCATCCGCATGGCCACCGCCGAGTTCACCGTCCCCGACGTCGCCACCGGGACCGATGTCGTGCTCGACCTGCGCAAGGCCACCGAGCGGGTCACCTTCTCGACCCCGCGGCCGGCCGAGGAACACCAGCTGATCCTCCACTACCTGCGCGATGACACCAAGGGAGAGGTGGCGGTCAACGGCGGCGTCGGCGTGTCCAGCGGCGCGCCCGTCTACGTACAGCCCTCCAACCGCCCCGTCACCACCGGCGATCTGCGCTTCAACGTCTACACCCACCGCAAGGCGCCCGCGGACGCGGCCACGCCCTACTCCTACGACCTCAAGCTGGCCAACCCCGCCGGTGTGATCGCGAAGAACCAGCACTACAAGGTCACCGGGCGCCAACTGACCACCGTGCGGACCAACTACCACAGCGATACGCCGGGCCGTGCCCAAGAGGTCGCACGCCTGATGTATCTGCCGTACGAATCGAGCGGCGAGGCGCTGTCCGAGCCGTTCAAGACACCGGCGCGGCGGATCGAGTACGTGGGCGGCTCACCCGGCGCCTCCTACCAAGGCTGGCTCAAGGCGGGGGAGCGGCGCTTCGTGTCCGAGAAGCAGACCCTCCGGCCCGGCCGGACCACCACGGTCGACTGGCTGCGCGGCCCGCTGGCCCCGGGCTTCACCGAGCCCGCGCCGGGCGCCGCCGCGGACGAGACGTGGTACTGCGCGGCGTGCCGCAAGGGCGACGCCCTCACCTTCTCCCTGAGCACGGTCATGGACTCCGCCGGTCACCACGCCCTCGCGGTCCCGTCCGACATCACCTCCTCGCACTTCGCGGTGGTCTCGGGCAACACGACCCTGTACGAGGGCGACGGCGTCTCCGGTGGCGTCCTGGCCGTGCCGCCGCGCACGGCCCCGTACACGGTGGTGTACGACCAGACCAGGACGAACGGCGAGTTCCACCAGTCGCTGACCACGCACACCGAGTGGACCTTCGCCTCGGGCCACTCGGGCGCCCAGACCGTGCCGGACAACTGGACGTGCGTGTCGGAGGCGGGCGAGTACGACGGGCCCGCCGAGTGCTCGGCGCTGCCGGTCGTCGTCCCGCACTACCGGCTGGACGCCGCGCCGGACGGCACCAGCCCGGCCGGTGACGACCATCTCGTCGTCGGCTTCGGGCACGTACCGGGCGGGGCGGCCGCGCCCGCGCCCGCGGTCACCGAGGCGAGGGTCGAGGTGTCCTTCGACGGCGGCGAGCGGTGGACGGCGGCGGCCGTCACGGCGCTCGGCAAGGGCCGGTTCCGCGCGGACTGGACCACACCGGACGCGGCGGTGGGCCGGGACGCGTCGCTGCGCGTCACCGGGGCCGACGCGGACGGCAACAGCGTGACGCAGACGGTGAAGAGCGCGTTCACGGTGGCCGCGGCCCGCGGTTAGGACGCCTGCGGCGGGCCGTTCCCCTCCCCGCCCCGTCCCAAAACAGGGGGAACCCCCCACCACCCCCCAGGGGGGGGTGAGTGGGGGTCCCGGACGGGGGGTGGGGGC
>NZ_JBHYVB010000074.1:8154-48708 GCF_042750115.1 Streptomyces sp. NPDC059455 | reverse complement strand
CTCTCCTGGCGACCCCGCGCTGCGCGGGGCTACTCGCCCCCGGGGGCCCCCGCCCGCCCCCCCGCGGCCGGGCCGGCCCACACGTCCGAGTACACGCTGGACGTCGTGCGCGACCTCAACGGTGCCGGGCTGGTGTACTTCGCCTCATACTTCTCGATCTTCGATACGGCGCTGCTGCGCGTGTGGCGGTCGCTCGGCCGTGGCGACGAGCAGTTCCTGCGGCGCAAGGTGGTCGACCAGAAGGTCGGGTACTTCGGCAACGCCGACCCGGGCGCGGTGTTCACCATCACGGTGCGCAGGTGGCGCAGCATGGCGCAGCCGCGGATCGAGATCGCCGACATGACCATGCGTGACTCCGGCACGGGTCGTCTGCTCGCCGTCGCCGGCCTCGAGATCGACCTCGACGCGTCCTCCACGGACGCGTCGACGTGACATCCGCCCTCCGGGCCGGTACCAGCACCGCGCTCGACCGCTACCCGGCGACGAACCAGCGGAAGCCTTGCCGCTCGTACTCGAACTCTCCGAGCTGTCGCGCGTCCCCACCGGCGCGCCGCTCCAGGAAGCGAAGCATCGGCCCGGTCATGGCGGTGGTCACCAGAGCCATGAGAATCATCAGGGAGTAGAAAGAGGCGTCGATCACGCCCAGTTCGAGACCCGCGGTCAACAGCACGATCTCGGTGAGACCGCGGGTGTTCATCAACGCGGCCAGGGCCGTCGACTGGAGCCTGGGAATCCCGCTCAGCCGCGCGCCCGCGAAGGCCCCGAGGAACTTTCCGGCGAGTGCCACGACCAGGATGAGGACCAGTTCCCCGAGTCCGGCGAAACCGATCCCGGAGAGGTCCACCCGCACTCCCGACAGGACGAAGTACACGGGCAGTAGAAGAACACTGCTGATCGACTCGATGTGCCCGGTGAGCTCGGACCTGACATCCGCCCGCTCAGTGCGGGGTGTCACCGTACCGAAAAGGAAGGCCCCGAAGATGAAGTGGATCCCCACCCACTCGGCGGCCCAGCAGGAGAGCATCAGCCCAGCCATGACGGCCACCAGTGGGCCGGTCGTGCCCCCGTTCCCGTCCACTGCGGTGAACGCCCGGCGCAGCAGCGGGCGTACCAACGTCACCATCGCGGTCAGGCCGAGGGGCACCAGCAGCAACCGCGCCTGACCGGTGCCCCCGTTGACGGTCACGACGAGGCCGAGAAGCAGCCAGGCCAGAACGTCGCCGATCCCCGCGCCGGCCAGGGCGATGCCACCGAGACGGGTGCGGTCCAGTCCGTGGTCGGTCAAGATCCTCGCCAGCACCGGGAACGCCGTGACCGACATCGCCGCGCCCAGGAAGAGCACGAAACCGGTCTGGCTGTGCGCGTGGTGATCGCGGACCAGGTACAGCGCGAGCAGCACACCGAGGACGAAGGGCACCGCCACGGAACAGAGCGAGATCCGAAGGGCGACCCGCGCCTTGCCACGCAATTCGTCGAAGGGCAGCTCATAACCGATGACGAACATGAACAGGGCGAGGCCGACGTTGGCAAACGCCGCCAACAGCGGGCGAGTGTCCGCGGGGAACAGGAAATCCGCGAGGGCACCCCCGAACAGCGATGGCCCGATGAGGATTCCGGCCAGGATCTCCCCGACCACCGCAGGCTGTCGCAGGAGACGGGCCCCGGCGCCGAACAGCCTGCCGAGAACGAGGACGGCGACGAGGCCGAGGAACAACCACTGAACCTGGTGAGTAGTCAGCACATGGGGCCCCGTCCCTCAGGAAGCGGGCTGTTCGGGGTGAGCCCAGTGCATGCCGTCGGGTGACTCGACCAGACCGCCCTCGTACAGGGGAGCGTCCCCCACGCTCTCCCCGAAGAGTGCCTGGACCTGAACCCGGGATCCCTGCCAGTGGATCTTCCGCGACCGCTCCAGCAGATCCGCCCTGCGTTCCTGGCTGACGGAGGGCGCGTTACCGATCAGCGCCTCCTCATTGGACGCGCCGCCGCCCACCAATTCCGCGAATGACTCCGCCGCCGGGGCAGAACTCCCGATGACACTCTTCGCTTTACGGAAGTACGCGTGTTCGTCCTTCTGTAGGTCGTAGAAAGCGACCAGGAAGTCGTGGAATACGTCGTACTCCCTGCGGTAACGGGTTTCGTACTCGCGGAAGCAATAAGCCTCGTCGATGGCGCCGCGCAGTGTGGTGTTGATCGATCGGGCCGCCAACAGGGCACTGTACGTCGACAGATGAACCCCGGAGGAGAAGAGCGGGTCGATGAAGCAGGCGGCGTCCCCGACCAGCACCATGCCGGGCCGCCAGAATTTCTCTTGAATGTAGGAGTAATCCTTGCGGACGCGGACCTGCCCGTACGGCCCCTCCGTGACGCGCTCCGCCTCCGACAGGTAGTCGGCAATGAGCGGGCACTCGTCGATCAGGCCCTCCAACACCTTGTCCCGGGGCCCGTCCTGGAGGCGTGCCAGCGCCTCACGCCTCAGCACCGCACCGACACTGGTGAGCTCATCGGAGAGGGGAATGTACCAGAACCAGCCGAGATCGAATGACGCGCAGGTGATGTTGCCCGCCCAGGGGGCAGGCGCTCGCCTTCCGCCTGTGAAATAGCCGAATAGGGCGATGTTCTGGAAGACGTCCGAGTACTTGCGCGCACCGCCGATCCGCTTGTGTATGCGGCTCTTGTTTCCCGAGGCATCCGCCACGAACCTGGCACGGACCTCCCGCCGGACGCCTTCGGCGTCGTCGTACCGCACACCGCAGATCCGGCCCTCCTCCTCGAGAACGTCCACGACCTCGCTGCGTTCACGGACGTCCACACCCTTGCTGCGGGCATTGTCGAGGAGGATCTTGTCGAACTTCATGCGCTCGACCTGGTAGGCGTAGGAGGTCGGGCCCGAGAACTTTTCGGAAACGGAGAAATCAAAGGTCCAGGGCTCAGCGTTGAGCCCCCACCGG
This sequence comes from Streptomyces sp. NPDC059455, assembly GCF_042750115.1. Classification (NCBI taxonomy): domain Bacteria; kingdom Bacillati; phylum Actinomycetota; class Actinomycetes; order Kitasatosporales; family Streptomycetaceae; genus Streptomyces; species Streptomyces sp. NPDC059455. Next base: position 45,760 of record NZ_JBHYVB010000074.1, on the reverse strand, counting down.
AAGGTACCTCCGTGCTTCTTCATGAAGCCGGAATTCGCCAGCTCATCCGTGACTCCGAGGAGGCGGCAGATCCCGTGCACAGTGGATGGGAGCAGCGACTCGCCGATCTGGTGCCGCGGGAACTCCTCCTTTTCCAAGAGCAACACCCGATAGCCCTGGAGTGCCACTAGTGTCGAAAGCGTGGATCCACCAGGACCACCCCCGACGACCACTACGTCGTAATCTGACTGAACGGCAGAATTCACGCCTTTCACTGCCTCTCATATCGTTCGCCGGTGGGCAGGGGTTCTCAAAATCTCTGCCATCATCACGCGCGGCAGTGAGCCCGGCATCAGCGAGAGCCACCGTTACACAACGTGTCTCGGCCCGCGTCGGTCGCGACCGACGCCGTCATGCCCGGTCTCGTGGCCGCAGCCGGGGCCTCGGTCGCTCGGGGGGAGCCGCGTACGTGGCGAGCAGGTAGTCGGCCAGAGCGGTCGGCGTGGCGTGGGCGAACACCGTCGCGGCGGTGAGCTGGATGCCCGTGGCCGCGCCGAGCCGGTTGCGCAGGCGCATGGCGGTCAGGGAGTCGAATCCCACCTCCGTGAAGCGGCGGCCGGGGGCAATCGCGTCCACGCCGGTGTGCCCCAGCACGGCGGCGGCATGGGCGCGCACGAGTTCCAGCAGCTCCCGGCTCCGTTCGGTCTCGGGCAGGGATTGGAGGCGCCTGGCGAGCTCGGCCGGATCCTCGGCCCGCGCCACGCCGGTGTCGTCGGCCGCGTCAGTCATGAGCTGCCGCACTTCCGGGATGCCGCTGAGCAACCGTTCCAGGGGGCGGGCCTCGAACGCACCGATGAAGCGAGGCCAGTCGGCATCGACGACGACGGAGGATTCGCCCTCCGCCAGTGACCGCTCCATCGCCATGAGTGCCGACCGCGGATCCATCGGGGCCAGACCACCGCGCCGGACGTTGCAGCTGACCTCGCTACTGCTGACGGCCATGTCTTCGTCGGCCCATGGCCCCCACGCCACCGAGGTGGCCGTCAGCCCCTCGGCCCGCCGCTGCTCAGCCAGCGCGTCCACAAGCGCGTTCGCCACCGCACAGTTCGCCTGTCCGGCAGAACCCACGACGCCCGCGAACGAGGAGAACAGCACGAACGCCGAGAGCCCCAAGTCCCGTGTTACCTCGTGCAGATGCCACGCCGCCTCGCTCTTCGACCGCAAGACCTCCTCGAACCGCTCCGCGGTCAGCCCTTCCAGCACCCCATCGTCCAGGACCCCGGCCGTGTGAACGACTCCTGTCAACGGCGCCCGCGCTGTCACGTCCGCCACCAACTCGGCGACGGCCCTCCGGTCACCGACATCGCAGGCCACCACCTCCACCCGCGTACCCAGCCCCTCCAGTTCCTTGCGCACGTCGTCCGCCCCGTCGGCGCCGGGACCGCGGCGGGACACGAGAACCAAGCGCTCGACGCCGGCGCGTGCCAGCCACCGCGCCACGTGCCTGCCCAACGCCCCCGTACCGCCCGTGACCAACACGGTCCCCGAGGGCTGCCACCCCGCACCACGGCGTCCGCCCGCGGCGGCCCGCACCACACGGCGGCAGAACACACCCGCGCCCCGGACCGCCACCTCGCTCTCGCCCGAGCCGCCGGCGAGCACCCATGCCAGACGATCCGTGACCCACCCGTCCAGCACGTCCGGCAGGTCCACCACCCCGCCCCAACGCTCCGGCGCCTCGAGACCGACCACACGTCCCAGACTCCACACCCCGGCCTGCTCCGTGCTCCGCACCCGTTCCGCGCCGTTCACCGACATGGCCCCGCGCGTGACGCACCACACCGGGGCCCGCACCGCCACCTCGCCCGCCGCCTGCACCATGGCCAGCGTCAACGCCACCCCCAGCGGCACCGACCCGTACACCGCGTGCCGTCCCTCCGCGAGTGCCAGCAGCGACAGCACGCCGACGATACCCGCGTCGCCGGCCCGTGCCAGCGCCGCGCGCAACGGTCCGGCCACCGCGTCGCCGTCCGTGGCGCCCGACGCCAGCTCCACGACCACGGGGGACGCCCCGCGCTCCGCCATCGACTTCACGACGTGCGACACCCACGCGTCCCCGGTGTGCTCCTGGGGGACGACCACCAGCCACGCCCCCGTCAGCGTGCCCGTCCCACCGCCCACCGGCGACCACGCCACCCGGTAGCGCCAGGCGTCCACCGATTCCAGCTCCCGCCGACGCCGCCGCCACGCCGACAGCACCGGGAGCACCGCCGCCAGCGACTCACCAGCGCCGTCTCCGTCCTCGACCGACAGCTCGCTCGCGAGCGCGCTCGCGTCACCACGCTCCACCGCCTCCCAGAAACCGGCGTCCGCGAGGCCCCCGGGCATCGCGTCACCGGCTGTCGTCGCAGCGGTCTCGGCGGTCGAGCGCAGCCAGAAGTGCTCCCGTTGGAAGGCGTACGTGGGCAGGTCCACGCGCCGCGGCGACGAGCCGCCGGCAGCGATGACGGCTGCCCAGTCCACTGCCACGCCCCGCACGTACGCCTGGGCGAGCCCGTCGACGACGGAGCCGGTCTCGTCCACGTCCCTCCGCAGGACCGGCGCGAACACCGCATCGGGCAGGCACTCGTGTCCCATTCCGGAAAGCACCCCGTCAGGACCGAGTTCGACGAACGTCGTCACTCCCTGCCCGGCCAGGGCCGTCAGCCCATCGGCGAAGCGCACCGTCTCCCGCACATGCCGCACCCAGTAGTCAGGCGCGCACAACTCGTCGGCCGAGGCCACCGCGCCCGTCACATTCGACACCACCGGAATGCGCGGCGCGCGGAAGGAGAGCCCGTCCACCACCTCGCGGAACGGGGCGAGCATCGGCTCCGTCAACGGCGAGTGGAAGGCGTGCGACACCCTCAGCCGCTTCGCCTCCACGCCCCGTTCCGCCAACACCCCTACCACCTCGGCCACCGCCGCTTCCCTTCCCGAGAGCACGACGGACCCGGGGCTGTTGACCGCCGCGACGCTCACCTCGTCCGCAAACGCCGCCAGCAGCGGCAACACATCCGCCTCCGCCGCCCGCACCGACACCATCACCCCGCCCACAGGCAACTCCCCCATCAGCCGACCCCGAGCCGCCACCAACGCACAGGCGTCCTCCAACGACAACACCCCCGCCACATGTGCTGCCACCACCTCCCCCAACGAATGGCCACCCACGAATTCCGGCCGCACACCCCACGACTCCACCAGCCGGAACAGAGCCACCTCAACCGCGAACAATCCACACTGCGTGAACTCCGTCCGGGCCAACGCGTCCACGTCCCCGAACACCACCTCCCGCAACGACCGGTCCAGCAGTGCGTCGAACCGCGCGCACGCCGCGTCGAAAGCCTCCGCGAACACCGGGAACCTCTCGTACAGCTCCCGCCCCATGCCGATGCGCTGGCTGCCCTGCCCCGAGAACAGCACCGCCGACTTCCCGGGAAGAACGGCGCCGCGCACCACACCGGCCGCCGGCTTCCCCGACGACAAGGCCGCCAAGCCCGCCAACAGCTCATCACGCCCCGCGGCCAACACCACACCGCGGTGCTCGAACACCGACCGGGACGTCACGAGTGACGACGCCACCTCCACAGGCGACAGGCCGCCATCAGCCCGCACGAACTCCGCCAGACGCTCCGCCTGCGCACGCAACGCCAACTCCGACCGCGCGGAGACCACACACGCCACCACACCCGCGTCATCCGCTGACGCCTCCACAGGCTCCTCCTGCGGAGCCTGCTCCACGATCACATGCGCATTCGTCCCGCTGATCCCGAAGGACGACACACCCGCACGCCTCGGCCCTCCCTCCGCGGGCCACTCCACCGCGTCCCGCAACAGCTCCACCCCGCCGGCCGACCAATCCACGTGCGGCGTCGGCTCGTCGATGTGCAGCGAGGGCGGCAGCACACCGTGCCGCAGCGCAAGCACCACCTTGATCACGCCGGCCACACCAGCGGCCGCCTGGGTGTGCCCGATATTCGACTTCAACGACCCCAACCACAACGGCCGTCCCCCGCCCGCCCGTTCGCGTCCATACGTCGCCAGCAACGCCTGCGCCTCAATCGGATCCCCCAGCCTCGTCCCCGTACCGTGCGCCTCCACCGCGTCGACTTCCGCCGCCGACACCCCCGCATCCGCCAGCGCCGCCCGAATCACCCGCTGCTGCGACGGACCGTTCGGCGCCGTCAGCCCATTGGACGCACCATCCTGATTCACCGCGGAACCACGCACCACCGCCAGCACCCGATGCCCCCGCCGCCGGGCATCGGACAACCGCTCCACCACCAACACCCCCGCCCCCTCGGCGAGCGATGTCCCATCCGCGCCCGACGCGAACGCCCTGCACCGCCCGTCGGGTGCCAGACCGCGCTGCCTGCTGAAACCCATGAGCGGGCCGGGATTCGGCATGACGGCGACACCGCCGGCCAGCGCCATGTCGCACTCGCCCTGACGCAGCGACCGCACCGCCAGATGCAAGGCCACCAGCGACGACGAACACGCCGTGTCCACCGTCACCGCGGGCCCTTCGAAGCCGAAGGCGTACGCCACGCGCCCGGACAGGACACTGGCCGCGTTCCCCGTCATCAGGTGGCCTTCGGAACCCTCCACCGCCTCGTGCAGCCGCGGGCCGTACTCCTGGTAGTGGGAGCCGACGAAGACACCTGTCCTGCTGCCGCGCAGCGACGACGCGACCAGCCCGGCGCGTTCGAGCGCCTCCCACGAGGTCTCCAGCACCAGACGCTGCTGCGGGTCCATCGCCAACGCCTCACGCGGTGAGATCCCGAAGAACTCCGCGTCGAACTCGCCCGCGGCGTAGAGGAACCCGCCCTCACGCGCATACGTCTTACCGGGCGCGTCGGGGTCCGGGTCGTAGATGCCGTCGAGATCCCATCCACGGTTGGTGGGCAGTCCGCCGATCGCGTCCCCGCCGGAGGCGACGAGCTGCCACAGTTCCTCCGGGGACGTCACGCCGCCCGGGTAGCGGCAGCTCATCCCGACGATCGCGATGAGGTCGTCGTCGGACGTGCCATCGCTTCCGCCGACCGGGGAGGACGTCGCCGCCGCGCCGTCGGCGTCGGCCTGCCCCACCAGTTCGGCCATGATGTATTCGCTCAGTGCCTTGCTGTTCGGGTAGTCGAAGGCCAGCGTGGCGGGCAGACGCAGCCCGGTCGTCGCACTCAGCAGATTGCGCAGCTCGACGGCGGTCAGCGAGTCGAGACCGAGATCCTTGAACGCCCGGTCGGACTCGACCGCGTCAGGCGTGGCGTGCCCCAACACGGCCATCACCTGCGCGTGGATGAGCTCCAGCACGGTGTGGCCGCGGTCGGCGGCACTCATGCCGAGCAACCACTGCCGCCATTCGGTGGCCTGGTCGACCGCGCGGAGCGCTTCGGCGTGGACGGGGGTGCGTCGTGCGGGGATCGACCGCCGTATGAGTCCCTTGAGCATGGCGGGTACCACGGTGCCGGCGGCGGCCGGGGCACCGGTGTCCAGCCGGGCGGGTACCACCAGGCTCTCCGCCAGGGCGTGCGCCGCGTCGAAGAGCCGCAACCCCTCGTCGGACGAGAACGGCACCACACCGACCCGCGCCATCCGCGACAAATCCGCCTCGCCAAGGTGCTCCGTCATACCGGAACGCTCGGCCCACATGCCCCACGCCAACGACACGCCGGCCAAACCCAGAGCACGACGATGCGCGGCAAGCCCATCCAGAAACGTATTCGCCGCCGCGTAATTCGCCTGCCCCGCCGAGCCCAATACACCAGCGGCCGACGAGAACAACGCGAACATCGCGACATCATGGCGCCGCGTCAACTCATGCAGATTCCACGCCCCGGCCACCTTCGCCCGCAACACCGCGTCAACCCGCTCCGGCGTCAGCGACGCCACGGTCCCGTCGTCCAACACCCCCGCGGCATGAACCACGCCCGTCACACCACGCCCGCCGGGCAACCGCGCCAGCACCTGCGCCAGGGCGTCGCGATCCGCCACATCGCATGCGGCGACGGTCACCGACGCACCCATGCCCATCAGCTCCGCCTCGAGCTCCGGCATGCCCTCGCCCGCCGAGCCACGACGGCTGACCAACAGCAAATGACGCACCCCACGCTCAGCCACCAGATGCCGAGCCACCAAACCACCCAACACGCCCCCCGCCCCCGTCACCAGCACAACCCCCTCCGGATCCAAGGCGGCCGGAACGCTCACCACCAATTTCCCCACATGCCGCGCCGCACGCATAAAACGAAACGCCTCACCCGCCCGGCGCACATCCCACACCCGCGTCGGCAATCGCTTGAGCGCACCCTGCTCGAAAAGGCCGACGATCTCCGTGAGCATCTCCCCGATGCGCTCCGGCCCCGCCTCCACCAGGTCGAACGCCCGGTATGCCACACCGGGGTGCGCCGCCGCCACCTCGTCGGCGGACCGCACGTCCGCCTTCCCCATCTCAATGAAGCGCCCGCCCTCGCCGAGCAGCCGCAGCGAGGCGTCGACGTACTCACCCGCCAGGGAGTCCAGCACGACATCAACACCACGACCACCCGATACCGAGCGGATCCGCTGCTCGAACTCCAACGACCGCGACGACGCCAGATGCGCGCCGTCAACTCCCAGACCGCGCAATACGTCCCACTTACCAGGGCTGGCGGTGGCGAAGACCTGGAGGCCGAACACCCGCGCCAGCTGCACCGCCGCCATGCCCACCCCACCGGCCGCGGAGTGCACCAGCAGCGACTCACCGGGCCGCACGCGCGCCAGCTCGCGCAACGCGTACAACGCCGTCACGAACACCACCGGAACGGACGCGGCTTCGGTGAATGACCAGCCGTCCGGGATCCGGGTCAGGGTGCGGTGGTCCGCCACCGCCAGCGGTCCGAAACCGCCGGTCCACAGACCCATCACGCGATCACCGACGGCGTAGGACTCGACCCCCGGGCCGGTGGCCACCACGACACCGGCTCCTTCACTTCCCATCAGCGCCCGGTGGTCCGGATACATGCCCAGCGAGATGAGCACATCGCGGAAGTTCAGTCCCGCCGCGCGCACGGCGACGCGCACCTCGAACTCACCCAGTTCACGAGCCGCGTCCTCAGCCGTCCCCAGGGTCAACCCCTGGAGCGTCCGCTCCCTCGAAGGCTCCATCCGCCATGGCTGCCCCTCGTCCACGGGCACCAACACTCCACCCGCTGGGCCTCGGGTCAGGCGCGGAACCAGTACCTCACCCCTGCGCACGGCCACCTGAGGCTCCCCGGTCAGCGCCGCCTCGCGCAGGGCGTCCAGCGAAGCGCCGGCGTCGTCCACGTCCAGCAGGACCAACCGCTCCGGGTGCTCGGCCTGCGCCGAGCGCACCAGTCCCCACACCGGGGCCGCGGCCAGATCACGCACATCCTCACCGGCCTCGACCGCCACCGCGCCCCGCGTGACCACAACCAACCGCGACCCGGCGAACCGCTCCTCCGCCAGCCACCCCTGTACCAAGCGCAGAACCCGGTCAACCGCCGCGCTCACCCCGGACACGACGCCCCGATCACCAACAGAACCAACACATACCGCCACAACATCGGGCACCCACTCGCCCACCTCATCGAAATCCGCGAACCCCTCCGCCCCCAACGCCTCAGTCAGCCCGAAATCATCCTCCCCGACCACCGCACGCCCCTGTACTCCAACCTCCAGCCCCGCGGCCGGCGACGCGGGCACCCACTCCACGCGATACAACGACTCCCCAACGCCGGCAGCGGCCGCGAACTCCCCCTCCCCCACCGGACGCGTCACCAAGGCATCCGCCGACGCCACCGACACCCCCGCCCCATCGGCCACCACTACCGACACCGCGCCATCGCCGGCCGGCGCCAGCCGCACCCGCACCACCGAAGCCCCGACCGCGGACAACGAGACACCACTCCACGCAAACGGCAACCGGACTCCCCCGGTTTTCGTATCGGTTTCCGTATCGTGGTGGACCGACCAGACGTGGAGCGCCGCATCCAGCAACGCGGGATGTACCCCGAACCGGCCCGCCTCGGTTCGTACGTCCTCCGGCAGCGCCACTTCGGCGAAGAGCTCATCACCCCGGCGCCAGGCAGCCCGCAGTCCACGAAACGCCGGGCCGTACGCAAGCCCAGTGGCCGCCAGCCGCTCGTAGAGCCCTGCGATCTCGACCGCCTGGGCGCCGGTCGGCGGCCAGACGCTCAGATCCGCGGAGGCCGCGGTCGGGCTCAGCGCGGTCAGTGTGCCTCTCGCGTAACGCGTCCATGACTCGCTCGGCGCGTCGTCACGGCGCGCGTATACGCCGAATTCGCGGTGCCCCGTCTCCTGCGGCCCGCTCACGACCAGTTGCACCTGGACCGCGCCCTCTTCGGGCAGCACCAACGGCGTCTCAAGCGTGAGCTCTTCCAGCCGATCACATCCGGCGGCGTCTCCCGCTCGCAACGCCAGTTCGACAAACGCCGTGCCGGGCAGGACGACACGGCCCAGCACCGCATGGTCGGCGAGCCAGGCATGCGTACGCAGCGACAGGCGGCCCGTCAACAGCAGTCCATCGGAGTCGGGCAGTGGAACGACGGCTCCCAGCAGGGGGTGCCCGGCCGAGGCCAGCCCTGCCGACGACACGTCATCAGCCTCAGTGGTCTCGGACTCCAGCCAGTATCGGCGACGCTGGAAGGCGTACGTGGGCAGGTCCACGCGGCGCGCACCGGTACCGGCGAACACCTCCCGCCAATCGACGTCGGCGCCACCCACGTACGCCTGGGCCACAGACTTCAAGAACCGCGCCGGCCCACCCTCGTCGCGACGCAGTGACCCGACCACCGTCGCCCGCGTTCCGTGGTCATCGGCTGTCTGCTCGATCCCCATGGTCAGTACCGGATGGGCACTGACCTCCACAAACACCTGGATACCCTCGCCCAGCACAACCCGTACCGTCTCATCGAAGCGGACCGTCTGCCGCAGGTTCCGATACCAGTAGGCGGCATCCAGCTCCGCCGTATCCAGCACCCCGCCGGTCACCGTCGAATAGAACGGCACCGCCGACGACCGCGGAGCGATCCCCGCGAGGTCGCGAAGCAACTCGTCCTCGATCGCCTCCACATGTGCGGAGTGCGAGGCGTAATCCACCGGAACCCGGCGTGCCCGTACTCCGTCACGTTCGCACCGCACCAGCAGTTCCTCGAGCGCGTCGGTGTCACCCGACACCACCACGGCCGAGGACCCGTTCACCGCCGCCACCGACAGCCGTTCGCACCACGCGGACAGCCGCTCCCGCACCTCGGCGACAGGAAGGCTGACGGACACCATGCCGCCCCGGCCCGACAGCGCCCGCAACGCCCGACTGCGCAGCGCGACCACTCGTGCCGCGTCCGTCAACGACAACCCGCCCGCGACACACGCGGCCGCGATCTCCCCCTGGGAGTGACCGATCACCGCCGCCGGCACCACGCCGTACGAACGCCACAGCTCGGCCAATGACACCATCACCGCCCACAGCACCGGCTGCACCACGTCCACCCGGCCCAACCAGCCGTCCCCGTCGGCGCACCGCAGGACGTCCAGCAGCGACCAGTCCACATACGGCGCCAACGCGACGGCGCACTCGCCCATCCGCTCCGCGAACACCGGCGAGGAATCCAACAGCTCCGCCGCCATCCCGGCCCACTGCGATCCCTGCCCCGGAAAGACGAGCGCCACCGCGGTGCCGTGTCGTGCGAGGCCCGCGACGACCCCCGGAGTGTCGTGGTCCGCGACGTACTTCTCCAGCTCGCATACGGCGCCCGCGTGGTCCGGCGCGAGGACCACCGCGCGGTGGTCGAAGACGGTCCGGGTGGTCCCGAGGGCCAGACCGGTGTGCGCCGCGGCAACCCCCGGATGCCTTCGCACATGGTCCAGCAGCCGGGCGGCCTGGCCGCGCAGAGCCGCCGCGGACCTGGCCGAGAACGCCCAGGGAACGAGTGGGAGCGATGCCGAAGCCACCGCGGGCGGTACGGCGTCGTCATCCGATGCGCCGTCCGCTTCGCCCTTCAGCAGGTGGGGCGCCTGCTCGATGATGGCGTGCGCGTTGGTGCCGCTGATGCCGAACGAGGAGACACCTGCCCGGCGCGGTCGCTCACCCTCCTGCCAGGGGGTGGCCTCGGTGACGAGCCGGACGTTGCCGGCCGACCAGTCGACGTGCGGCGACGGCTCGTTGACGTGCAGGGTGGGCGGTAGCACGCCGTGTCGCATGGCCAGCACCGTCTTGATCACACCGGCCACGCCCGCGGCGGCTTGGGTGTGCCCGATGTTGGACTTCACCGAGCCCAGCCACAACGGCCGGTCTCCGTCCCGGTCGCGACCGTATGTGTCCAGCAGCGCGTGCGCCTCGATCGGGTCGCCCAGCGTCGTACCCGTACCGTGCGCCTCCACGACATCGACCTCAGCCGCGGTCAGCCCCGCGTCCGCCAACGCCGCCCGGATCATCCGCTGTTGCGAGGGACCGTTTGGCGCGGACAGCGCGCTGCTGGCCCCATCCTGGTTCATCGCCGTGCCGCGTACGACGGCCAGCACCGGGTGGCCGTTGCGGTGCGCGTCGGACAGCCGCTCCAGGAACAGCATGCCGGCGCCTTCGGCAAGCCCGAAGCCATCCGCGGCGGCTGAGAAGGGTTTGCACCGGCCGTCCGGGGCGAGCCCGCGCTGCCGGCTGAAGCCGATGAAGGTACCGGGCGTGGACATGACCGTGACACCGCCGACCAGCGCGCCGGAGCACTCGCCTTGGCGCAGGGACCGTACGGCCAGGTGCAGGGCCACCAGCGAGGACGAGCACGCCGTGTCCACGGTCACCGTGGGACCCTCCAGCCCGAGGGTGTAGGCGACGCGTCCGGACACGACGCTGAGGGCAGTGCCGGTCATCAGGTGTCCCTCGACACCGTCGGTGGCCCTGTGCAGGCGCGGGCCGTAGTGCGGGGTGACGGTTCCGATGAAGACACCGGCCTGACTTCCCTTGAGCGACGCGGGATCGATGCCCGACCGTTCGATGGCTTCCCACGACGTTTCCAGCAGCAGTCGCTGCTGCGGGTCCATCGCCAGCGCCTCACGCGGCGAAATCCCGAAGAAGTCGGCATCGAAGTCCCCCGCGTCGCTGAGGAAGCCGCCTTCGCAGGTGTAGGAGGTACCCGGCCGGTCGGGATCCGGGTCGTACACGGCGTCGACGTCCCAGCCACGGTCCTCGGGAAAGGCCGTGATCGCGTCCTGTGCACCGGCCAGCAGCTCCCAGAACTCCTCGGGAGTCCGCACACCCCCGGGGTAGCGGCAGCTCATCCCGACGATCGCGATCGGCTCGCGCGCCGCCGCCTCCACTTCCTGAAGGCGCTGTCGGGTCTCATGTAGATCGGCGGTCACCCGTCGGAGGTAGCCGAGGAGCTTTTCTTGGTCCGACATCAATACCTCACGGGATTGAGCTTCGGGAGCTTGGGTGTACGGCGTGCGGTTGGTGTACGGCGTGCGAGAGCGTGCTCTCAGGACGATCCGAATTCCTGGTCGATGAAGCTGAAGAGGTCGTCGGCCGCCGCGGACTCCAAACGATCAGCAATGGTGACCGGGGCCTTCGGCGCCGAGCCGGCCTGCGTCGGGCCGTCCGATGCCGGGGCGTCGGGAGGTGCCAGTTTCTTTCCGAGGTGTTCGGCAAGCGCGGTCGGGCTCGGGTAGTCGAAGATCAGGGTCGTGGGCAGTCGCAACCCGGTGGCCGCGTTCAGCCGGTTACGAAGTTCCATCGCGGTGTGCGAGACGAAGCCGAGGTCGAGGAAGCCGCGATCAGGCGCCACGGATCCCGCTTCCCCGAGGCCGAGGATGGCCGCGGCGTGTTCCCGGACCGTCCGGAGCAGTACCCGCTGTCGCTCCCCGTGGCCGAGGCCCGACAGACGCTGTACCAGCGGCGCCCCTTCCGAACGGGAGGCTTCGGCGTGGGTGGGGGCGGGGGTGCGTCGTGCGGGGACCGGCCGACGGACGCGTCCCTTCGGCTGGGCCGAGCTCGGCGCGAACACCTCGCCGCTGCGTACAGCCACCTGTCCCTCTCCTGCCAGGACGGCCTGACGCAGGACATCGAGCGACGCCGCCGAATCGTCCACGTCCAGCAACACGAAACGCCCCGGATTCTCCGTCTGCGCGGAGCGCAGCAACCCCCACACCGGGGCCGCTGCCAGATCGCGGACGTCCTCACCCGCCTCGACGACCACCGCGCCCCGCGTCACCACCACCAACCGCGACTGAGCGAACGCCTCCTCCGCCAACCACTCCCGCACCACACCCGAAATCCCGCCCATGGCACCGCTCGCGGCCGACACCACCCCATCGCCGACAGCGGAACCAACACACACCACCGCCATATCCGGCGCCGCGTGCTCGCTCAGCGCGGCGAGATCCTTGAAGAGCTCCGCCCCCAGCGCCTCGGCCAACCCGAAGACGTCCTCCCCCACCACAACGCACCTCCGCGATCCGCCCCCCGACGCCACACGCAACGCGGCCGGCACCCACTCGACTCGGTCCGGGACCGCGAACTCCGCCTCCCGCACCGGTCGCATGACCAGAGCGTCCACCGACACCACCGGCATCCCCGCCGCGTCGGCCACCGCCATCGACAGCCCGCCATCGCCATCCGGCACCAGCCGCACCCGCACCACCGAAGCCGCGGCAGCGGCCGCATGCACGGACACACCACTCCACGCGAACGGCAACCGCACCCCGTCCCCGGCGCCGTCCACGCATGCCAACCACGCATACAACGCCGCGTCCAGCAGCACAGGATGCATCCCCAAACGACCCGTACTCGCCACCTCCGGCAACTCCGCCTCGGCGAAGACCTCCTTCCCCCGGCGCCACACCGACCGCAGCCCGCGAAACGCCGGCCCATACGTGAGCCCCACACCCGCCAACCGCTCATACGTCCCGGCGAAGTCGACCATTTCCGCTCCCACCGGCGGCCATGCGCTCACATCCCCCGAGCCGCCCGCCTCACCACCAACGCTCAACAGACCCCGCGCATGGCGCGTCCACGAACCGCTGCCGCCATCACGGGCGTACACGCTCAGCTCACGCCGGTCTTCCTCCCGCGGCCCGCCGACGACGAGCTGCACCTGGACCGCGCCCTCGTCGGCCAGCACCAGCGGCACCTCCAGCGTCAACTCCTCCAGCCGGCGACACCCCACCTCCTCCCCCGCCCGCAAGGCCATCTCCACCAATGCCGACCCCGGCACGACCACCCGCCCCAGCATCATGTGATCGGCAAGCCATGGCTGGGCGCGCAGCGACAAGCGCCCCGTCAGCAAGAACCCGTCCGACTCGGACAGCGACACCGCCGCCCCCAGCAACGGGTGCTCCGTCGGCTCCAACCCCACCGAGGCCGCGGCACCGGATTCCGCAGCAACACGCGAGTCGAGCCAGTACCGCCGACGCTGGAAGGCGTACGTCGGCAAGTCCACGCGCCGCGCTCCCGATCCCGCGAACACCGCCGGCCAATCCACTTCGGCGCCACCCACAAAAGCCTCAGCCACGGATGCCAACAGCCGATCCGGACCGCCCTCGCCACGGCGCAACGTCCCCACCGCCGCGACGCCGACTCCATAGTCATCGGCCGTCTCCTCCACGCCCATCACCAGCGCCGGATGCCCACTGGCCTCCACGAACACCCGGAAGCCCTCGCTCAGCAACACCCGCACCGTCTCGTCGAACCGCACCCTCCCGCGCAGGTTCCGATACCAATACCGCGCGTCCAATTCCACCGTGTCCAACACACCGCCCGTCACCGTCGAATAGAACGGGACCGACGACGGCCGCGGAGCGATCCCGGCAAGACTCCGCTCAAGCTCGGCCTCGATCGCCTCGACATGCGCACAGTGCGAGGCGTAATCCACCGACACCCGACGCGCTCGAACCCGCTCCGCCTCACACACCGCCAGCCACTCCTCAACCGCTTCCACATCACCCGACACCACCACCGACGCCGGCGCGTTCACCGCCGCCACCGACAACCGCTCACCCCACGCCGCCAACCGCTCCTCCACCGCTCCCGCCGGCAGACTCACCGACGCCATCGCCCCACGGCCTGACAGCGCCCGCAACGCGCGACTGCGTACCGCCACCACCCGCGCGCCGTCCTCCAAGGACAAGCCACCCGCCACCACCGCGGCCGCGATCTCCCCCTGCGAATGCCCCACCACAGCCGACGGCACCACACCCAGCGAACGCCACGTCCCCGCCAGCGACACCATCACCGCCCACATCACCGGCTGCACCACGTCGACCCGGTCAATCCACTCCGGCCCCTCGACACCTCGCACCACATCCAGCAACGACCAGTCGACCGACGGCGCCAGCGCCGCCGCGCATTTCCTCATCCACTCCGCGAACACCGGCGACGAATCCAGCAACTCGACCGCCATCCCCATCCACTGCCAGCCCTGGCCGGGGAAGACGAACACCGCTCTGTCGTCGGAGCCGATGACAGCACCGTGCGCCACGCCCGGGGCCTCCCGTCCCTCCGCCAGGGCGGCCAGGCCGCGAACCATATCGGCGCGATCCGCGCCCAGGACCACCGCGCGACGGTCGAACACCGCGCGGGTGGTCGCCAGCGAGAAACCGACATCGCCCGTTGCCACCGTGTCCGGGCCGGCGCCCTCGTCGGCAAGCGACAGCAACCGCGCGGCCTGGTCGCGGACCGCCGCCTCGGACTTCGCCGACAGCACCCAGGGGGTGATACCGCCGGCAGAGATCGCCAGGGGGCTAGGCACCGGCTCGTCGTCCGCCTCGGCCTCCGCAGCCGCCTGTTCCAGTGCCTGTTCCGGTGCCTGTTCCGGTGCCTGTTCCGGTGCCTGTTCCAGGATGATGTGGGCGTTCGTTCCGCTCACGCCGAAGGAGGACACACCCGCCCGACGCGGTTGGCCGGTCTCGGGCCACACGACGGGGTCGGCCAGCAACCTCACCGTGCCCGCGGACCAGTCCACATGCGGCGACGGCTCATCGACGTGCAGGGTCCGGGGCAACAGCCCGTGCCGCATGGCCAGTACCGTCTTGATCACACCGGCCACCCCAGCCGCCGCCTGGGTGTGCCCGATGTTGGACTTCACCGAGCCCAGCCACAACGGCCGGTCTCCGTCCCGGTCGCGACCGTACGTGGCCAGCAGCGCCTGCGCCTCGATCGGGTCGCCCAGCGTCGTACCCGTACCGTGCGCCTCCACGACATCGACCTCACCCGCGGTCAGCCCCGCGTCCGCCAACGCCGCCCGGATCACCCGCTGCTGCGACGGGCCGCTCGGCGCCGTCAGGCCGTTGGTGGCGCCGTCCTGGTTCACGGCCGAACCCCGTACCACCGCCAGCACCTGGTGCCCCTGGCGCCGGGCCTCCGACAGCCGCTCCACCACCAGTACGCCCACGCCCTCGGAGAAGCCGGCACCGTTGGCCGTCGCCGCGAACGCCTTGCAGCGCCCGTCAGGAGCGAGCCCGCCCTGGCGGGTGAACTCGGTGAACAGGCCGGGCGTGGCCATGACGGTCACCCCGCTGACGAGGGCGAGCGTGCACTCGCCGGTGCGCAGCGACTGTATGGCCAGGTGCAGGGCCACCAGCGAGGACGAACATGCCGTGTCCACCGTCATCGCGGGACCCTCGAAGCCCAGCGCGTAGGACACCCGGCCGGAGAGCACACTGGCCGTGTTGCCGGTGATGACGTATCCCGCCGCCTCCTCGGGCACCTCGGGGCTCAGGGCGAGGTAGTCCTGGCCGTTCGTCCCGGCGAAGACGGCGGTGCCGGTGCCCCTGAGCGCCAAGGGGTCGATGCCCGCCCGCTCCAGCGCCTCCCAGGACGTCTCCAGCAGCAGTCGCTGCTGCGGGTCCGTCGCCAGCGCCTCACGCGGCGAAATCCCGAAGAAGTCGGCGTCGAAGTCCCCCGCGTCGTGGAGGAAACCGCCCTCGTCGGTACAGGACGTCCCGGCGCGGTCGGAGCCGGAGTCCGGGTCGTACAGGGCCGCCAAGTCCCAGCCGCGGTCGTCGGGGAACGGGGTGATTCCCTCCCCACCCGTATCGAGCATCCGCCACAGGTCCTCGGGGGACCGGACGTCACCGGGGAATCGGCAGCTCATCCCGACGATGACCACGGGGTCCTGGTCCGTCGCCGGTTCTGCGGCCACGGGCGAGGCGGCCGCCGCCTCCGGGCCGGGGAGCAGTTCCGCGCGCAGGTGGGCCGCTAGGGCGCGGGCGTTCGGGAAGTCGAAGGCCGAGGTGGGCGACAGGCGCAGGCCGGTCGCCGCGTTCAGGTGGTTGCACAGCTCGATGGCGGTCACCGAGTCGAGGCCGAGGTCTTTGAACGCGCGGGCCGGATCAACCGCGTCGGCTTCCACGTGGCCCAGTACCGACGCCACGTGTTCACGTACCACGGCGAGCATCGCCGTCTCCTGTTCGGCCCGGGTCGCCAGACCGGCCAGCCTGCCGGCCAGGCCGTCGGGCGCGGCCGCCGCGTGTGTGCCGGGACCGGCCGCGTGGGCGAGCCCGCGTACGTCGGGCAGGTCGGCCAGGAAAGGGCTGGGGCGGGTGGCGGTGTAGGCCACATGGAACCTGTCCCATTCGACATCCGCGATCACGACGTTGGGCTCGCCTTCGGCCACCGCGCCCGCCAGTGCCGACACCGCCAGTTCGGGGGCCATCTCCGGCAGGCCGTGCCGGCGCGCCACCGTGCCGATACCGCCCTCGGCCATGCCTTCCTCGGCCCAAGCGCTCCAGGCCACCGAGGACGCGGGTAGGCCGAGGCCGTGCCGGTGCTCGGCGAGGGCGTCGAGGTAGGCGTTGCCGGGCGCGTAGTTGCCCTGTCCGGAGGCGCCCAGGGTGCCCGCCACGGAGGAGAACAGCACGAACGCGTCCAGGTCCATGCCGAGGGTCAGCTCGTGCAGGTACCAGGCACCGTCGGCCTTCACCCGCAGCACGCGGTCGATCTGCTCGGGGGTCAGCCGCTCCACGACCGCGTCGTCCAGGACCGCCGCGGTGTGGACCACCGCCGACAGCGGGCAGCCGTCGGATACGTCATCGAGGAGCCGGGCGAGTGCCGTGCGGTCGCTCACATCGCAGGCGGTGATGGTCACCCGCGCGCCGGTGGCCTCCAGTTCCTCGCGCAGCGCGGAGGCGCCGGGCGCGTCCGGTCCACGGCGGCCGGCCAGCACCACGTGCTCGGCACCCGACCTGGCCAGCCAGCGGGCCACCCGCGCGCCCAGACCACCGGTACCACCCGTCACCAGCACGGTGCCGCGCGGGCGCCACACCGCCCCCGGGCCGGGACGCGTGGCGCGGGCGAGACGGCGGGCGAACATTCCGGAGGGACGGATCGCGACCTGGTCCTCGCCCTCGGCACCGGCCAGTACCGCCGCCAGCAGGCGGCCCACGCGTGTGTCCCACCGCTCCGGCAGGTCCACCAGGCCGCCGAACCGCTCCGGGTGCTCCAGGGCCACGATCCGGCCCAGGCCCCACACCATCCGCTGGGCGGGGACGCCGACCTGTTCCCTGTCCGCGGCGGCCACCGCACCGCGGGTCAGGCACCACAGGGGTGCGTTCACCCCCGCGTCGCCCAGCGCCTGGAACAGGGCGAGCGTCCCGGTCAGGCCCGCCCGGGAGACACCGGCTCCGGTGGGCGGCCCGTCAGCCAGGGACAGCAGCGACAACACACCGCGGTACTCGCCGCCCTCCGCCCGAACACCTCGCAGCATGTCGGCGATCCGGTCGCGGACGGCCCCGGCGGGCAGCTCGACCGTGACCGCGTCGCCTCCGTGGTCCCGCACCGCGGCCGCGGTCGGCCCCACGGCCTCCCCGGCGCGGCCCTCCGGGACGACCAGCAGCCAGGTGCCGGACAGCGTCGGCTGACGTGCCGTACTCATGGGGACCCACCTGGTGCGGTAACGCCAGCCGTCCACCGTCGAGGTCACGAGCTGCCGCTGCCGCCAGGACTTCAACGCGGGCAGCACTTGGGCGACCGACTCGTCGTCGACCTCCAGTGCGCCGGCCAGCGCCTCCGCGTCGCCGTCCTCCACGGCCTGCCAGAACGCGGCGTCGGCCGCGCTGCCCTCCGGTGCCGGCTCGGCGTCCGGCTCCCACCAGAACCTCTCGTGCTGGAACGCGTACGTGGGCAGATCGACGCGCCGCGCCCCCGACCCGGTGTACGCCCGCGTCCAGTCCACCGGCACACCGTGGACGAACGCCTCGCCAAGCGACGTGAGCATGCGTCGCGCACCGCCGTCGTCGCGCCGCAGCGAACCGACCACCACGGCGTCGCTTCCCGCGGTCACCAGCGTCTCCCGCACGCTCGCGGTCAGCACCGGGTGCGCGCTGCACTCCACGAACGCCCCGAAACCCTCACCGGCCAGCGCGCGGATCGCCTCTTCGAAACGCACCGTCTGCCGCAGGTTTCGCACCCAGTACTCGGCGTCCGGGCCGCGCTCGCCGCCCAGCCAGTCCCCAGTGACCGTGGAGAAGAAGGGCACCGCGAACGTCTGGGGCTCCATCGGCGCCAGATCGGCGAGGATCTGTTCGCGAACCTCATCGACCTGCGAGAAGTGCGAGGCATAGTTCACCGCGATACGCCTCGCCCTTGTTCCGTCGCGCTCACACCGTGCCAGCAGTACGTCCAGCGCCTCCGGCGTACCCGACACCACCGTGGACGACGGCCCGTTGACCGCCGCCACCGCCACCGCCCCGCTCAGCGTCTCGATACGCCGTCGCACTTCGTCGACCGGTGACGCCACCGACACCATCCCGCCGCGCCCGGCCAGCCCGGTGCCGATCGCGCGGCTGCGCAACGCCGCCACCCGGGCACCGTCCCGCAGCGACAGGCCGCCCGCCACCACCGCGGCCGCGATCTCCCCCTGCGAGTGGCCCACCACGGCCGCCGGTTCGACACCGTACGAGCGCCACACCTCGGCCAGCGACACCATGACCGCCCACAGTGCCGGCTGGACCACCTCCACGCGCTCCAACGCATCGGCATCGTCGAGCACATCCAGCAGCGACCACTCCACGAACGAGGACAGCGCCACCGCGCATTCGCTCATCCGTGAGGCGAACGCCGTCGAGGACCTCAGCAGCTCCCGAGCCATTCCCACCCACTGCGACCCCTGCCCCGGGAACACGAACACGGGGCGAGGCGTGATTCCGCCGTCTCGCGCCGCACCGCTCGTCGCGGTGGACTCGGCCACGGCCCTTACCCCTTTGAGGAGTTCCTCCCGCGAGCCGCCCGTCACGACCACGCGCCGCTCGTGAAGCGACCGTGAGGTGACCAGTGACATCCCGACGTCAACGGGCGACACCTCGGGGCGCGTCTCCAGGAAGGACGCGAGCCGCCGCGCCTGCCCGCGCAGCGCCGCCTCGCTCTTCCCCGACAGGACCCAGGGCATGACAGCGGGGGCGCCATCTGGTTCTTCCGCCGGCGCTTCCGGCTTGTCCGGGGCCTCTTCGGCCTCTTCGGCCTCTTCCAGGATGACGTGTGCGTTGGTGCCGCTGATCCCGAACGAGGACACACCCGCCCGTCGCGGACGACCACCCCCGGCCCACGGACGCGCCTCGGTCAGCAGCTCCACCCCACCCACGGACCAGTCCACCTGCGGCGTCGGCTCCGCCACGTGCAACGTCTTCGGCAACACCCCGTGCCGCATCGCCAAGACCATCTTGATCACACCGGCCACACCCGCGGCCGCCTGCGTATGACCGATATTCGACTTCAACGAACCCAGCCACAATGGCCGATGCCCGCCCCGGTCCCGCCCATACGTGGCCAGCAGCGCCTGCACCTCGATCGGGTCACCCAGCCTCGTCCCCGTACCATGCGCCTCGACAGCGTCGACCTCGTCCGCGCCAAGCCCCGCACTCGCCAACGCCGACCGAATAACCCGCTGTTGCGACGGACCGTTCGGCGCCGTCAACCCATTCGACGCACCATCCTGGTTCACCGCGGAACCACGCACCACGGCAAGGACCCGGTGCCCGTTCCGCCTGGCGTCCGACAACCGCTCCACCACCAGCACACCCACACCCTCACCCCACCCCGTACCATCCGCACCCGCCGAAAACGCCTTGCACCGGCCATCCGCCGACAACCCGCGCTGCCGACTGAATTCAATGAACATGTCCGGGGAGGCCATGACCGTGACGCCGCCGGCGAGGGCCAGGTCGCACTCGCCGGAACGCAGCGCCTGACCAGCCAGATGCAGCGCCACCAGCGACGACGAACACGCCGTGTCCACCGTCACCGCCGGACCTTCCAGTCCGAGTGCGTAGGCGATACGGCCGGACATCACGCTCGGCGTGTTACCGGTCAGCAGGTAACCGGCGAAGCCGTCAGCGGCCTGGTGAGCACGTGGACCGTAGTAGTGGGTGGTGGCGCCTATGTAGGTGCCGGTCGCCGACTCGCGGCGCGATCGCGGATCGATTCCGGCTCGCTCCAGTGCTTCCCAGGACGTCTCCAGCAGCAGCCGCTGCTGCGGGTCCATCGCCAGCGCCTCACGCGGCGAAATCCCGAAGAACTCCGCGTCGAAGTCACCGGCTCCGCTGAGAAAGCCGCCGTTCCGTGTGTAGCTGGTGCCCCAGTGCCCGGGGTCCGGGTCGTAGAGGCCGTCCAGGTCCCAGCCCCGGTCGGCGGGAAACCCGGAGATGGTGTCCTCGCCGGTGACGACCAGCTGCCACAGCTGTTCGGGCGTGTTCACGCCGCCGGGGTAGCGGCACGCCATGCCCACGATGGCCAACGGCTCCGCCGTCGCCTTCGCGACGCGGGTGACAGCCACCTGTCGCTTTCCGGTGATCTCTTCGTAGAGGTGGTGGGCGAGGCCGCGCGGGGTCGGGTAGTCGAAGACCAGCCGGCCGGCGAGGGGCAGACCGGTGCGTTCGGCGAGTCCGTCGGCCAGTTCCTGCGCCATCAGCGAGTCGAAGCCGAGGTCTTTGAACGTCAGCGTGGCATCGACCCGGCCGGTGTACTCCATGACCGACGCCGCCTGGTCGCACACCGCGTCGAGGATGGCGTCACGTTGTTCGGGCTCGGACAGCCCGGCCAGAACAGCGGCGAGGCGTCCGTCGGCCCGCCTCGCGTCCAACGCCGTTACCACCCCGGTCCCGTCGGTCTCGAGGACCTTCCGAGTGGGTTCGGCGACCGTCCGTTCCGGTGACGGCCGACTCTCGATCCAGTACCGCTCGCGCTGGAACGCGTAGGTGGGCAGGTCGACCTTTCGCGCCCCCACGAAGAACGGTTCCCAGTCGACCTCCTCACCGCGCACCCATAGGTGAGCCATCGCAGTGGCCGCGGTATGCGTCTCGTCCCGATCCCTGCGGCAGAACGGGACAGCGGCGACGTCGGGATGCGTCCGCTCGTCCTCGGTCCAGGCCCGGACCGACTCCTTGATCATGGGGGTGAGAACGGCGTCGGGGCCGATCTCCAGAAAGGTCGCCACCCCGTGCTCACGCATCGTGGTCACCGCATCAGCGAACAACACCGTCCTGCGCACCTGGCGCACCCAGTACTCCGGATCCTGCAACACCCCCGGAGCAGCCACCCGTCCCGTGACACTCGACACCACCGGCACAGACTGATCCCGATACCCCACCGACCCCACAACCCGCCCGAACGCCTCGAACATCGGCTCCATCAACGCCGAATGAGTCGCATGCGACACCGCCAAACGCCGCGTCCTCACCCCCAACCCCTCCAAGCGCCCCACCTCGGCCAACACCGGCGCCACCGTCCCCGAAAGCACCACCGACTCAGGACCGTTCACCGCCGCGACCTCCACACCGTCACCCAAACGCACCGCATCCACCCCAGCTCCCACCGCCACCATCACGCCCTCGCCGGTCGGCAACCCATGCATCAACCACCCACGCGCCAGCACCACCCGAGCCGCGTCCCGCAACGACCACACACCCGCCACATAAGCCGCCACCAACTCGCCCAGAGAATGCCCCGCCACCACCGAGGGACGCGCACCCCACGAACCCAGCAAACGCCACGAAGCCACCTCGAACGCGAACAACGCCGGCTGGGCCCACCCCGTCCCGGTCAACCCGTCAATACCTCCGGACATCACCTCCCGCAGTCGAGCCGAAAAATCCCCGCCGACCCCAAAAACCTCCTGAAGATCCTCCGAGAGCTCTATGCCAGCGGCCACACCACCAGCGACCTCGTCAAAGACGCCCAACACCTCATCCAGCGCCGCGGCGAACGCACCAAAACCCGACAAGCCCTCACCCATACCGACTCGCTGCGCGCCCTGCCCCGAAAACACCACCCCCACATCACCGTCCACCACCGAACCCGACACCACTCCCGAGCCACCGCCCCGTTCAGCCAGCCCCGACAACCCCTCGGCCAGCTCACCCCGACCCGCACCCAACACCACCGCGCGATGCCCGAAACACGACCGCGACGACACCAGCGACCAGCCCACATCGACCACGTCCATGTCGCCGGCGCCCTCGACGAATCGGGCCAGGCGGCGCGCCTGTCCGCGCAGCGCTTGCTCGGAGCGGCCGGAGACGATCCAGGGCACGACCGGCAGATCCGTTCGGGTACGCCCGCCGGTGTGCTCGTCCGCCGGTTCCGGCCGCCAGTCCGACAGCACGACATGGCAGTTGCTGCCGCCCATCCCGAAGGAGCTCACCCCCGCGACGAGTGGCTCGTCCGGCGCCGGGTCCCCGGGCCACGGACCGAGTTTCCGCTGCACCTGGAGGTTGAGTTCGTCCAGAGGAATCCGGGGGTTCGGTGTCTCGAAGTTCAAGCTGGCGGGCAGCAGTCGATGCTTGAGGGCCAGGACGGTCTTGATGAACCCGGCGATACCGCCCGCGCCGCTCAGGTGGCCGATATTGGTTTTGATCGACCCGACGGCGAGAGGCCGGCCGACCGGACGCCGACAGCCGATGGCCTCTCCCAGCGCGGCAGCCTCGACCGGGTCGCCCACCGGGGTTCCGGTTCCGTGCAGCTCGACGTAGCGGACGGCGGCCGGGGACAGGCCGGCATGCTCGTAGGCCCGGGTGAGCACATCGGCCTGGGCGCCCACCGTCGGAGAGGTGAGCGTCTCACCCCCGCCGTCGTTGTTGGTCGCGCTGCCACGCACCAGGCACAGGATGCGGTCTCCGTCCTCGAGCGCGGCGCTCAGACGCTTGAGCACGACGGCGCCTCCGCCCTCGCCCGGCACATATCCGTTGGCCTTGGCGTCGAACGTGTAGCAGCGACCGTCCGGCGAGAGACCGCCCCAGCTTGCGGCGAGCAGCACACTTTCCGGCATCAGGTGCAGATTGACGCCACACGCGATGGCCAGTTCCGACTCCCCGGACCGCAGGCTCTCGCAGGCCAGGTGCAGGGCCACCAAGGAGGAGGACTGTGCGGAGTCAATCGTGAGGCTCGGGCCAATGGCGCCGAGGAAAGCGGAGAGCCGGTTGGCGATAATGCCGCGCTGAATGCCCGGCAAGGTGTGGTGGGCGCCGAGTGCTTCGGCGTGACGAGTCAGCAGCTTCGCGTAGTCGTCCGCGTTCACGCCGACGAATGTGCCCAGTCGGCTGCCGCTGACCTTGCTGGGGACCACGCGGGCGTCCTCAAGGGCTTCCCAGCCCAGTTCCAATACGAGTCGCTGTTGCGGGTCGACGAAAGGCGCCTCGCGGGGGGAGAGGCCGAAGAAGCCCGCGTCGAAGTCCGCCGGCCGGTCGAGAAAGGCGCCCCAGCGAGGTGCCTCGTTGGAGGCCTGACCTGTCCAGCGGTCCGACGGGACCTCCGTGACGGCACTCTCGCCCGACGCCAACAGCTCCCACAGCCGCTGCGGGCTTTCCGCCCGCGGGAACCGGCAGGAGACGCCGATCACGGCTATCGCCGTGTCCGGGTCGACAGCGTCTCCGGCGAGGACCCCTCCAGGCAGGCCGACAGTGGTCATCGAGAGAAACCTCCAGCACCGGGCGTACGGCCGAACGGAAACGAATTCAGAAGAGGCCCGGCGTGGAGTTCATGCTCTCGATATACCCGGCATCAACTGCCCTTAACTGTCCGACGCCACACCCATCAGTGACATCGGCGATAACCGCCGTTACAGCGCCACCCCATCGGCATCAGCTTTCGCAACCCATTGCCCACCGGGCCGTCGGATGGTAAATGTGACGTCAGCGCATGCCGAATGTTCTGGTACCGGCTCGCCGATTCCGTCATCCGGTGAACCGCAGTCCGCCGAGCGGCTTCCCAGACCTGGTAGATCACACAGACTTTGCGCATCACACCCGAGCGGCCGTCGGCCTCGGTCTCGGCCAATGAATCCGCCGTATCATCATGGAGGGCACAAAAGATATGTCGAACTATGACTCCGTGGTTTCCGAGATTACAGAGATACGCTCGACCTATATCCGCGATCGTTTCGCTTTCGTCCCCGGCGCTCAGCTCACCAGGATCGTCAAGGGATTGGGCGCCACAGACGACGACCTCAAGAGCCTCACCACCGTCAGTGACGGGCTGAAGAGCGACCCGACCCTCCCGTTCCGAAAGACCAGGACCGGCCGCTTCGGTTTCGACCCGCGGTCCATGCGGGTGCGGCGGCTCGAATTCCAGCCGTTCATGCTGTCCATGGAGGACGACTTCGTACGGCACGATTCCGGTCAGGTGCGCATCTTCGACGAGATTCAGAACGACCTACAGCTCAACACCGCCCTACAGGCGCTTTTCGTCTTCAAGTTCCTGGTCTTCGAAGGCGTGACGGTCACCCACCGGCCGAAACTGGACTACGACAGCGACCAGTGGATCTGCACACTACTCAACGTGCGGACCATCACCGACGGTGACCTGATCGGCGAGCCGGCGCTCGAAGGGGTACACAGCGACGGTGTCGACCACACCATGACGACCTACCTGGGCAGCGAGAACATGACGGGCGACAGCGCCGTCACGTTCCTGCACGACATGCGCGAGGTGAACGGCACTCGATGGCACGACGCGGACGCCGACCTGGTTCACGCCAAGGCGCAGCACCGTGACTTCCTCGACACGTGCCTGATCGTCGACCACGAGAGCAAGCACAGCGTCTCGACCTTGTACGCCGCCGACAAGTCGAAGCCCGCCACGCGAGACCTGCTGGCCTTCCTGACCCGCAAGCCGGTGGCCGAAGGGCACCACTCGCACTCCTTCGATTCGCTCAAGCCGCACCGGGAGCTTCCCATGACGGTCGGCCTGCGCCTCCTCGACAGCACACCATCCAGGTAGCGGCCGCGCCGCGTCAGACCGGAAAAGTCACGAAGCGGCCCACAAGTCGCGGAGGGATTGTTCCAGCGGCACCCGCGGGGACCAGCCCAGCAGCCCGCGCGCGAGCCGGATGTCGGCCTGGGTCCACGCGCCACCCTTGCTGTGTACCGGGGCCTGCCCCTTCCGCACCAGGTGCGGGGGCACTCCCGACACGGAGACGAGAATTCCGGCGAGTTCCCGCATGCTGGTGGCGGTCCCTGAACCGATGTTGATCAGCCGCCCGGTCGCCCGTGTGCCCGCCGCCAGCACCACGGCCTCGGCGATGTCACGTACGTCGACGAAGTCGCGCTGGTCGTCGACGACGGTCAGGGTGAGCGGCGCGTCCTCGCTGGTGGTGCGCAGTTGGGCGGCGAGTCGGCCGAGGAAGCCGTGCAGCGGGGCGCCGGGTCCGCAGCCATTGGTGAGGCGGAGCACACAGCCGTCCACGCGCCCCGCCTCCGTGGCGTCCAGGACGATTCGGCTGCCGGCCAGCTTGGTGCGCGCGTAGAGGCTGCCAGGGGCGGTCGGGTGGTCCTCCGCGATGGCCGTGCCCTCCGGGACGGGGCCGTACTCGTGCACGGTGCCGAGCTGTAGCAGCCTCGGCCGCCGGCGGAGCGTCGAGACGGCACGCACCAGCTGGTCGACGAGCAGGACATGCCCGGCCGTCATCCGTTCCTCGTCGTCCGCCCCGATGTCGCCCGCCGCGTTGACGACGAGATCGGCGGAGCCCACGGCCTCGGCGATGTCCCCGACCGTCGCGGATGCCACGTCGAGCGGAAGGAAGCGGGCCCCGGGAATCGGTTGAACGGGTTTTCTCGCCACGGCCAGGACGTCATATCCATGTGCGGCCAGCGCCGTGCAGATGTGCCGTCCCAGGAATCCGGTGCCGCCGATGACGACGGCGGAGCTCGCGTGCGCATCGATCACGTCGTTCACCGTGCCCTGTCACCCCTGTCCACGTGCAGCGCCCGGCACGCCTCGTACGACGGCAGCACGCCGGCGCGGCGGGCCTCGGCCAGCGTCGGCGCGTCCCGGTCACGTGGGGAGACCAGGTACTCCATGCCGTCGGGCCAGGGCAGTCCGAGCGCCGGGTCGAAGGCGTCGATCTCGTGCTCGGCGGCCGGGTCGTACTCCACCGACGTCACATAGGCGGCCACCGTGTTGTCCCGCAGGGCGATGAACGCGTGCCCGAGTCCCTCCTCCAGGTACACCGCACGGCAGGAGTCCGGGTTCAGCCGGGTGCTGTCCCAGCGGCCGAACGTGGGGGAACCCACCCGCAGATCGACCACCACGTCGAGCAGTTCCCCGGCGGGACAGGTCACCACTTTGGCCTGGCCGGGCGGTACGTCCTCATAGTGCACGCCGCGGACGACCCCGCGCCGGGAGTAGCTGTGGTGGACCTGGCCCAGGCGCAGCGGATACCCCACGGCTTCCGAGAAGGCGGTTTCGGTGTAGTGGGCGACGAACGCGCCGCGCTGGTCGCGGTGAACGTCGGGGACGAACTCGTAGGCGCCGGACACCGCCAGCTCTCGTACCTTCATCGGCGACGCTCCGCGGTGAGGTTTTCCAGTACGGGCACCAGATCGTGTGGGGTGGGGGCGTTCAGGTTCTCCTGGCGCAGGCGCTCGGCTCCGCTCTTGAAGGACGGATCCTTGACCAGCCGTTGCACGCTGTCGCGCAGAACGTCGGCCGTCAGCTCGGAGGCGTGAACGGCGAGTCCCGCGCCGGCCTTGGACAGGCTTGTCGCTCTGTTCCACCAGTCGGCGTAGCGGATGGTGGGGATGAACTGGGGTACGGCGTTGGCGAGTGCCGTGCTCCAGGAGCCGAAGCCACCGTAGTGGACGACGGCCGAGGCAGTGGGAAGCAGGGCGTGCAGGGGGACGAATTCGACGATACGGGTGTTGCTGGGGACCTTGACGAGCTTCTCGGCTTCGTCGGGCGGCAGCGTGGCCACCACGTCAACGTCCATGTCGCCCAGCGTGTCGATCATGTCGGGGATCGGGAGGAGGGTGCCGCCGACCACGGCACGCGCGGAGATGCCGGGAGTCAGGACGACGCGCGGGCGTTCGGGTGGCTCGTGCAGCCAGTCCGGGATCTCGGAGGGGCCGTTGTAGGGGAGGTAGCGGACCGGTATCCGCTCCACCGTCAACGGAAATTGGAGGCTGGTGGGTACCTGGTCGATGGTCCACTGGCCGACCACGACCTCTTCGTCGAACGAGCTGCCGTAGCGGCTGAGGTGCTTGCCGAGCCAGTCGGCCATCGGGTCTTCACGGCGCTCCCGCGGGCGTTCCGCCTGGCGTTGGAGGAAGACGTCGCGCATCGCGGAGTGGTTGTCGAAGCACCACAGCAGCCGGGCGTGGGCGGCGCCGACGACGCGCGCCGCCACCGGCCCCGCGTAGCTGAGGGGTTCCCAGACGACCAGGTCGGGTCGCCAGCGGCGGGCATACGCGACCAGGTCGGGGATCATGGGGTCGTTGTAGACCTGGTGCGAGAACATGACGCTGACTCTGAGCTTCGTCAGTGCCTGCTCCCACGAGTGCGCCTCGAGGGTCGGGTTGGACCAGTCGGAAAGCGGGTTCTCCAGCGAGCCGCGGTTCCGCGCCAGCATCTCGTGGAAGTTGTGGTCCTCGCCGACGGAGACCGCGGTCAGGCCCATGCTCTTGATGGCGTCCACCAGCGCGGGGCTGCTGGCCACTTGGACGTCGTGGCCCGCGCCGGCCAGGGACCACGCGAGCGGCACCATGGACAGCAGATGCGACCTGTCGGAGAGCGTCACGAAAAGTACACGCATCGTCGGGTTCTCCCTCAGCCGATGGTTTGTCCGCCGCGGGTCCGCGCCGCACTCAGGGTGTCCGTGATCGCCGCGGCCACCGCTGTCCCGTGCTCGGCGACATAGAAGTGGCCCCCGGGGAATACCCGCAGGTCGAAGCTGCCCGCGGTGTGCTCCCGCCAGCTCGCCGCCTCCTCGACCGAGACGTGGTCGTCGGCTTCGCCGGTGAGTGCGACGATGTCGCACCGCAGTGCCGTGCCGGGCTCTGTCTGGTAGGTCTCGGACGCCTTGTAGTCGCTGCGGATCGACGGCAGAGCCAATTGCAGCAGTTCGCGTTCGTCGAGGATCTGCGCGTCGGTGCCACTGAGCCGTCGCAGCTCGGCGACGAGCCCGGCGTCGTCGAGACGGTGGATGTCCCGGCCGCGCTGGAGCGAAGGCGCGGACCTGGCCGAGGCGAAGAGCGCCAGGGGTGTGGTCCCCAGCTCTCGTTCGAGCAGCATGGCCAGTTCGAATCCGACGGCGGCGCCCATGCTGTGACCGAACAGCGCGACGGGACGCTTGGCGGCGAGCGGCTTCAGCACGTCGAAGACGGCCCGCGCCATCTCGGGGACGCTCTCGACGCACGGCTCACTCAGCCGGTCCTGTCGCCCCGGGTACTGGACGACCACGGCCTCCACGGTCGAAGGCAGCAGCTCGGAGAGCGGGAAGTAGAAACTCGCGGTTCCCCCGGCGTGCGGCAGACACACCAGGCTGATATCGGCCTCCGGGTTCGGATGGAACCTGCGGAACCACCGGCTCTCACCGGTAGCGGGCAACGCCATGGCGCTCATCGTTCCTTTCTCTGGTGATCCTTTTCTCTCGTGGACGAGAGGTTCCCTCAGCTTCGAGAGTTCTCTTCCGCGCACCCACCCACTATCCGCTCACCTTCAGTGGCTCCCACCAATCGCGCCGCCCCGCATACCATTTCACGGTATCCGCCAGGCCCTCCTCGAGGGACATGGCGGGCTGGTAGCCGAGTTCGCCGGAAATCTTGGTGATGTCCAGCGAATAGCGACGGTCATGTCCCTTTCTGTCCGGCACCTTCCGCACCATCGACCAGTCGGCACCGAGCAATTCGAGTATTCTTTCCGTGAGCTCCCGATTGGCCAGTTCCGTACCGCCGCCGATGTTGTACACCTCCCCCGCCAGGCCCCTTTCCGCGACCAGGGCGACGCCCCGGCAGTGGTCTTCGACATGCAACCAGTCCCGCACGTTCGCGCCGTCGCCGTACAGCGGCACCGGCTCGCCATCCATGAGGTTGGTGATGAACCGCGGGATGGCTTTCTCCGGATGCTGATAGGGGCCGTAATTATTGGCGCACCGGGTCACGCACACGGGAAGCCCGTGGGTGCGGTAAAAGGCCAGTGCCAGGAGATCGGACGATGCCTTGGACGCGGCATAGGGGGAGTTGGGATCGAGTGGTTCGTTCTCGCTCCAGGAGCCCAGGTCGATGGAGCCGTACACCTCGTCCGTGGAGACGTGGACGAATTTCGCCACCTCGGCTTCGGCCGCCGCCTCGAGGAGAGTGTGTGTGCCCAGCACATTGGTCCTGACGAACTCCTCGGCGCCGGCTATGGAACGGTCTACGTGCGATTCGGCGGCGAAGTGGACCACCTGGTCGACCCCGCGCAACAGGTCGTTGATGAGCGCCACGTCGCAGATGTCACCCCGCACGAAACGCAGCCGGGGACTGGCGGCGACTTCGGCCAGGTTGGCCTCGTTGCCGGCGTAGGTGAGCTTGTCGACCACCACCACCTCCGCGTCCACCAGGGCCTCGTACGCCCCTGTCAGTGCCCGGCGGACGAAGTGCGAGCCGATGAAGCCCGCGCCGCCAGTCACGACTATGCGCATGAGTTCTTCCCCTCAGCGGTTTTCGGCCGTGATGTCCATGAGATACTTTCCGTAGTCCGTGTGCCGCAGTTGCTCGCCGAGCTCGTAACAGGCCACGGCGTCGATGAACCCCATGCGGAAGGCGATCTCTTCGAGACAGGCGATCCGCACTCCTTGGCGCTGTTCGAGGAGCTGGACGTACTGTCCGGCCTGGAGCAGTGAATCGTGCGTTCCGGTGTCGAGCCAGGCGAAGCCGCGGCCCAGGCTGATCAGCCTGGCCTTACCGCGCTCCAGATAGACCCGGTTGACGTCGGTGATCTCCAGTTCGCCGCGCTCGGAGGGCCGGATATTCTTGGCGATGTCCACCACGTCGTTGTCATAGAGATAGAGTCCGGTGATCGCCAGATTCGATTTGGGCTCCGCCGGCTTCTCCTCCAGGTGGATCAGTCGGCCCCGCTCGTCCATGGTTCCAACGCCATAGCGCTCCGGGTCCTTGACCGGGTAGCCGAAGAGCACGCAGCCGTCGATGTTGCCTGCCTCCCGGTGCAGAATCCTCGAAAAACCGGGACCATGGAAGATGTTGTCCCCGAGCACGAGCGCCACGGGCTCGTCCCCGATGAATTCCGCACCGATGACGAAGGCTTCGGCGATGCCGTTCGCCGCACGCTGCTCGGCGTACTCGATCGACATCCCCAGCCGGCTGCCGTCGCCCAGGAGCACACGGAACAAGTCCAGATGGCGCGGAGTCGATATGACGAGGATTTCCCTGATCCCGCCGAGCATGAGCACCGACAGCGGATAGTAGACCATCGGCTTGTTGTAGACGGGCAGGATCTGCTTCGACACCGCATGCGTCAAAGGATGCAGCCGGGTACCGCTCCCGCCCGCGAGGACTATCCCCTTCATACCGTAACGCGCGCCGAGGACGGCTCAGCCGCCCATGGCCTCGATCAGACTCTTGGGCCGCATGTCCGTCCAGTTCTCCTCGATGTAGGCCAGGCACGCTTCACGGGTGTCCTTGCTGTGGGCGACCTGCCAGCCGTCGGGCACGTCCGCGAAGGCGGGCCACAGCGAATGCTGCCCCTCGCCGTTGACCAGCACCAAGAACTCGGCGTCGGGATCGTCGAAAGGATTCACGCCAGTCTCTGCCTCTCATGCCGTCCTGCGGTGGATAGGCCACCTGAACGCCACCATCCTCACGTGCCCCGGCGGGAGGGGCGTCCGCGAGAGCCACAGTTACAGATCCCGTCACACCCTGAACCGGTGCCAGGCAAACCCTCCTATGGCACTCTTGCTGCGCAACAGCCGCCGCAAGATCCGCCCTTTGCACCCACAGTTGGGTGGCGGCGCGGTGCCGATGTCGTGCACCGCGCAGCCCGCGGATCGCCGAGCGCTCGGCGGCCGTGTTTCCCGGAACGAGTAGAGGCGGAGTCGATGACCGCGACAGGTCTGATGTTGCCGTCCCGCACCGCGGAGCCCCGTAGCGTGTCGAGGCTTGCCGCTTCCGCCGCCGCGGTCGACGGCGGGGTGATGAGCAACCCGGAGGTACTGGCGTGGCTCGACAGACGTCGTCGCGAGCACGCGCAGCGAGTGGAGCGGGTGCCGTTCGCCGCCTTGCGCGGCTGGGGCTTCGACGAACGGACGGGCGACCTGCGGCACGCGAGCGGACGGTTCTTCTCGGTGCACGGGCTGCGGGTGCGATCGGACTTCGGTCCGGTGTCCGCATGGTCACAGCCGATCATCCGACAGCCGGAGATCGGCCTTCTCGGCATCGCGCTGCGCGACTTCGACGGTGTGCCACATCTGCTGATGCAGGCGAAGCCCGAGCCGGGGAACGTCAACGGCGTGCAGCTGTCGCCGACGGTGCAGGCGACCAAGAGCAACTACTCCCGGGTGCACGGTGGTTCCGCCGTCCCCTATCTGAAGCTCTTCCGCCGCGCGGCACCCGAATCCGTCGTCGCGGACGTTCTACAGTCGGAACAGGGCTCGTGGTTCCTGCGCAAGCGCAACCGCAACATGGTCGTGGAGGTCGGCCCCGAGGCCGAGGCGGGTGCGGACTTCGCCTGGCTGACGCTGGGACAAGTCCACGCGCTGCTGCGGCAGGACAACCTGATCAATATGGACGCGCGGACCGTCCTGTCCTGCCTTCCGGACTGGCGGCAGGAGGACACGCGGCGGGCGCTCCACGCGGACCGGGAGATCCGTAGCTGGATCACGCGGCGGCGGGCCGAGCACGAGGTCGAGGTGGTGCCGATCGGCCTCGCGGAGACCGCGGGCTGGCACCGTACCGCGGACGAGGTGGCCCATGAGCGGGCGCTGTACTTCAAGGTGGTGGCGGTCGACGTCTCCTCGCGCCGGCGGGAGGTGCCCTCCTGGTCCCAGCCGCTGCTCGAACCGCACGGCACCGGAGTCGTGGCCCTGTTCGTCCGCCGTGTCGACGGTGTACCGCACGCGCTGCTGCGGGCGCGGGCGGAGCCGGGCTTCCTCGACGTAGTCGAGCTCGGCCCCACGGTGCAGTGCGTGCCCGAGAACTACGCCCATCTCCCCGCGGCCGACCAGCCGCCCTATCTCGCCGAGGCACTGGCCCGCGCCGATGGCGCCGCCTACGACGTGGTCCTGTCGGAGGAAGGCGGCCGGTTCCGGAACGCCCAGAGCCGTTACCTGATCATCGAGGCGGAGAGCGACCTCCCCACCGTATCGGACGATTTCCGTTGGGTGACACCATGCCAGTTGGACGAACTGCTCCACTACAGTCATCACGTGAACGTGCAGGCCAGGACCCTGGTGGCGGCGCTGCGGGCGTTGTGAGCCCGGCCGGAGTCCGGCCGTTGCGGCTGGGGGCGCTGGCCACGTCGTCGATCGCCCGCAGGCGCGTGCTCCCCACCGCGGTGAGCATGCCGGAGGTCGATCTCATCGCGATCGCCGGCAGGTCCGTGGAGAAGGCGGGCCGTTTCGCCGAGCAATTCGGCTGTGCGGCGGAGACGGACTACGCGGCGCTGCTGAGGCGCCCGGACGTGGAGGCGGTGTACATCTCGACACCGACGGCGCTGCACCGCGCGTGGGCGGACCGCGCGCTACGCGCCGGCAAGCACGTGCTGATCGAGAAGCCGATCGGGGTGAACGCCGACGAGGCACGCCAGTTGTGCTCCCTCGCGCGGGAGCGCGGTCTGGTGCTGCGGGAGAACTTCATGTTCCCGCACCATCCGCAGCACGCGTTCGCCGCGGACCTGGTGCGGCGCGGACGGATCGGCACGCCGAGCACGTTCCAGGCGTCCTTCTGTATTCCGCCGCTACCCGCTGACGACATCCGGTACGCACCCGGCCTCGGGGGCGGGGCGCTGCTCGACGTGGGCGTCTATCCGTTGCGCGCCGCGGCGCTGCTGCTGGGGCCCGGGCCGCGGGTGGCGGGGGCGACGCTGCGCACGCGTGCCTCGGACGGGCTCGACCTGTCGGGGCAGGCGTTGCTGATCTCGCCTTCTGGGGTACTGGCCCACGTGACGTTCGGCTTCGAGCATGTGTACGCGTCGTCGTACACGCTGTGGGGAGACCGGGGGCGACTGTCGGTGACGCGCGCGTTCACTCCGCCCGCCGCTCACCAGCCGGTGCTGGTGCTAAAGGAGCAGGACCACGAGGAGCGGTTCACGCTGCCGGCGTCGGACCAACTGCGCGGCTGCCTCCAGGACTTCGTGGCCGCGGTGCGCGGGGGCGAGGTGGGCGACGGGAGCGCGGAGGCCGACAAGCGGCGAGACGCGGTCGCCCTGCTGGAGTGCGTGGATGAAGTGCGCAGCCAAGCCGTGCGCGTCATGACCGATGACCGCCCATAAGGGGAGCCCCGTCCTTCCGCACAGAGTCCGGTGCGGCCCGGATCGGATGTCGATCGTGGACGGGACGTTGGTCCCGGTCCGCGATCGGACCAACGAGGCGCTGACCGCGGCAAGCGGCGGAGTGATGTCAGTGGCAGGTGGCAGCATCGGGCGTATGACGGACACCACGGCATTCGACTGGCGGTCCTTCCTGCTCAGGTGGAGCGGGGAGTGGGCGGATTCCCTGCCGGACGACGAGACGCGAAGCGAGGACGACGAGGCCGCCCGGCAGTCGCGGTGGCTGGGGTTCCCGCCCGCGTCCGAGGAGCGGATCGCGGCCATGGAAGAGCGCCTCGGCCGACGGATACCCCCGTCGTACCGGGAGTTCCTCGAGGTCAGCGACGGGTGGCGGCATGCGGGCGAGTTCGTGTGGCTGCTGGCGGGGACCGAGGACGCGCACTGGCACAACAACGAGTCGGGCCTGGCGGACATGTTCGAGGAGTACCTGGACGAGGATGCCGGGGCCGAGGAGCGGAGGGAGTCGGACATCTGGCGGCGCGGGCTGCAGCTCGACGTGGAGTCCGACATCACCCACGTCCTCCTGGATCCCGAGGACGTGGACGAGAACGGTGAGTGGGCCGTGTACACGTGGGCGAGCTGGCGGGCCGCGCCACCCGACCGGCATGCGAACTTCCTCGCGTTCATGCGGGATATGTACCGGGAGTTCCACAGCCTGCTGGCGCACCCGAGTGACGAGGAGCCGGTGTTCGCCAACGATACGACGCGGAAGCTGGACGCCCGGGTGGAGGAGGCCCGGCTGGAGGCGCTGCGCGGCGGATGGGAACGGGCCGGGACGGCGCTGGAGGAGGCCAAGGAGTACGGCAGACCTCGGGCCGTCGGGCTGGGCGACCAGATACGCCGCCTGCTCGGACAGACCTCCATGGTGTACTTCGACGGATTGGTGACGGACCGGAGTTACGCTCCCGAGCTGCTGCCACCACTGGTCGCCGAGCACGCGGCGCACTCGTACCGGGACGACGCCACGCTGACGTTCCATCTGCGGGGCGCCGACGACGACCTGGTGTCACTGGCCTACGCGACGCTGGATCAGGTGCGGAACGGCACGTACCGGTACACGGCGGCCGGACCGTTCGGGGAGGCGGTCGAGCGGGCGCGGGAGCTGGCGCGGTGGGGAGACACCGACGGGGCGTGGCGGACACTGATACATGCTCTGCCCCTGTGGGAGCCGCTGGGGCCGGACCACCTGGCGCCGCTGGGGTGGGTGGCGGACCCCGTGCTCGGGCCGCTGCTGACTCCGGAGCGGGGCCGCGAGCTGCTGTCCACTCCACGGGGCGGACAGACCGGCCAGGCACCGGCTCCGGCGGCCGGGCTCGACACGAGCGGCCTGGCGTGGCTCGCGGAGCCGGACCCGGGCAACAACCGCACCTCCTACCGGTTCGTCCTGGTGGAAGGCGTGGAGCCGGAGGAGTTGCCCGGCCGTCTCGCGGACGGGGACGGCACCGTGCTGACCGAACCCATGACCTTCTGGGAGGCGCGCGACAGGTCGCGGCATGGCCAGAGGGAGTTCTCGTCCTACGAGGACAGGGCTCTGATGGCGGTCGGCCGGGCCGGCACCGGCTGGAGCTTCGCCTTCGACGGCGATCCCGCCCCGTTCGACCGGCGGCGGTTCGTCTCCCCGGCCGCGGCCGCCAGCGCGGGCACTCGCGCGGTGGTGGTGTGGAGCGGCCTGAGGACCTGGCACGGGGAGCCGTTCTTCCACCTGTCGGTGGCGCGAGACGGCGTCGAGGAGTACGCGTTCACGTACGCCGACGGAGAGGTCCGGTCAAGCGGGGAGATACCGCAAGCGCTGGACCCGAGCGGGTTCTTCAGCAACCTGGAGGACAGCGCCGAGGTGGAACGGTCGCTATTGGAAGCGCTGGCCGGGGAGTTCGGCGCCCATCTGCCGCGTCACGCCATCGTGAACGGCCGGCTGCACACGATTGCCACCCGCTCCTGGACGCGGCCGCCGAGAGACGGCGAGACCTACGCGGTGATCCACATGCACTAGGAAGCCGCACGCCAGGACCGCCGACAAGCGGCAAGATCACCCGCCGACGGACCCACCGTGCACCCATCGCATCCCCACCCCCCGTCCACCACGCCCCTTGTGAGTACCCCACAATCCGGCGTCCCGTCCGGGCGTGCGAAAAATGACACACCCCGGCCGCTTTCCTCGGACACTCGTCCGCCGTCGCGCACATCGTGCAACTATGGCCGGGCGATATCCGGCTGATCGATGGGGAAGATCCTCGCTCCCCTCGGCGTTGCTGCCTCGCATAAGGATTCGATGCGCGTGACAGGAGTGGAACACCGTATGCCCAGCCCTTCCACCGCCCAGCCCACCGCCCAGATCGGCGTCACAGGGCTCGCCGTCATGGGTAGCAACCTCGCCCGTAACTTCGCCCGGCACGGGCACACCGTCGCTCTCCACAACCGCACGTTCGCCAAGACCAAGGCGCTCATGGAGGAGCACGGTCACGAGGGGAATTTCGTGCCGGCCGAGAGCGCGGAGGAGTTCGTCGCCTCGCTGCAGCGGCCCCGGCGGCTGATCATCATGGTCAAGGCGGGTGCGCCCACCGACGCCGTCATCGAGGAGTTCGCACCCCTCCTCGAAGAGGGCGACGTGATCATCGACGGGGGCAACGCCCACTTCGACGACACCCGGCGCCGGGAGAAGTCCCTGCGCGAGCGCGGGCTGCACTTCGTGGGCACCGGTATCTCCGGCGGCGAGGAGGGCGCGCTCAACGGGCCCAGCATCATGCCCGGCGGATCGGTGGAATCCTACAAGTCCCTCGGCCCGCTGCTGGAGTCCATCTCCGCCAAGGTGGACGGCACACCGTGCTGCACCCACATCGGCCCGGACGGCGCCGGCCACTTCGTGAAGATGGTGCACAACGGCATCGAGTACGCGGACATGCAGCTCATCGCCGAGTCGTACGACCTGCTGCGGCGGGCGCTCGGCATGTCGCCGGGTGAGATCGCGGAGGTGTTCCGCACCTGGAACGGCGGCCGCCTGGAGTCGTATCTGATCGAGATCACCGCCGAGGTGCTCGGGCACACCGACGCCGCCACCGGCAAGCCGTTCGTGGACATCGTGCAGGACCAGGCCGAGCAGAAGGGCACCGGCCGCTGGACCGTGCAGACCGCGCTGGACCTGGGTGTGCCGGTGAGCGGGATCGCCGAGGCGGTGTTCGCCCGTTCGCTGTCCGGCCACGCGGATCTGCGGGACGCCTCTCAGGGGCTGCCGGGGCCGTCCGGCAAGGGCCTCACGGGGGCCGCCGCGGAGCGGTTCGCGGACGATGTCGAGCAGGCGCTGTACGCCTCGAAGATCGTGGCGTACGCGCAGGGCATCCACCAGATCGAGGCGGGCAGCCAGGAGTACGGCTGGGACATCGACCCCGGGGCGGTCGCGCGGATCTGGCGCGGTGGCTGCATCATCCGGGCGCGGTTCCTGAACCGGATCACCGAGGCGTACGCCAAGGACCGCAAGCCCGTCACGCTGCTGACCGACGGCCACTTCGCCGAGGCGCTGGGCGCGGCGCAGGACGCCTGGCGGCGGGTGGTGGCCACCTCGGTCGAGCTGGGCGTACCGGCACCGGGCTTCTCGGCGGCGCTGGCGTACTACGACGCGCTGCGCTCGGAGCGGCTGCCCGCGGCGCTGGTCCAGGGGCAGCGGGACTTCTTCGGCGCGCACACCTACCGGCGGGTGGACCGCGAGGGTTCGTTCCACACGCTGTGGGGCGCCGACCGCGACGAGCGTACGGCCTGACGGCCGCGGGCGGCCTGGCGACCGCCCCGGGTTGAGGGGGGGGGGCCGGCGTCGTGAGGTGGGCATAGCGCGCGGGGCCGGGTGTGTGA
>NZ_JBHYVB010000074.1:0-8144 GCF_042750115.1 Streptomyces sp. NPDC059455 | reverse complement strand
CCGGGCCACCGCCCCGGGTACCGGGCGGGGGCCGGCCCGTCGTGCGTTCGCCTGCCCGCGCGCGGCCGTGTCGTCAGGGCGTGTAGCGGCGGAAGGCGGGCACCGCGACGGCGAGCCCGAGTGTGCTGACGGCCACCAGCAGCCCGCCCGCGGCGACCGCCGCACGGGCCCCGAGGAGGGAGCCCGCGGTGCCGTGCAGCAGATCGGCGATGCGCGGGCCGCCCGCCACCACCACGGTGAACACGCCCTGCATACGGCCGCGCATGTCGTCGGTGGCGGCCGCCTGGAGGATCGTCCCGCGGAAGACCATCGAGACCATGTCGGCCACGCCCGCGAGGGCGAGGAAGGCCACCGCCCACCACAGGTTGAGGCTGAGCCCGAATCCGGTGATGGCCACGCCCCAGGCCATCACGGCGACGATGACCATCAGCCCGTGGCGGCGGGCGCGGGAGAAGGTGCCGGACAGCAGTCCGCCGGCCACCGCGCCGAGCGGGATCGCCGCGAAGAGCAGGCCGAGCGCGAAGCCCTCGCCCCAGGGTGCGTAGGTGTGCGAGGCGAGCTGGGGGAAGAGCGCGCGGGGCATGCCGAAGACCATGGCGATGATGTCCGCGAGGAAGGACATCAGCAGGATGCGGTGGGCGGCGATGTACCGGAAGCCGTCGGCCACATCGCGCCATCCGCCCCGCCGCGCGCCGCCCGTGGCGCCCTCGGTGAGGGGCGGCAGGGCGGGCAGCCGCCAGACGGCCCACAGGGTGACGCACAGCGCCACGGCGTCGATGAGGTAGAGCGCGGGCAGGCCGAGGACGGGGATCAGGGCCCCCGCGAGCAGCGGGCCGAGGATCATGCCGGTCTGGGCGACGGTGGACTGCAGGGCGCCCGCGGCGGGCAGTTCGTCGGCGGGGACGAGACGGGCGACGGAGGCGCTGCGGGCCGGGGAGTTCATGCCGAAGAAGCCCTGCTGGGCGGCGAGCAGCACCATGAGCAGCGCCACCGAGTCCAGACCGGCGAAGGACTGCGCCCAGAACAGCACCGAGGTGACGGCGATTCCGACGTTGGTGACGAGCATCAGGGTGCGCCGGTCCATCCGGTCGGCGACCACCCCGCCCCACAGCGCGAAGACCACCAGCGGGAGGAGCCCGGCGAAGCTGGCGTAGCCGACCCACGCCGACGAGCCGGTGATGTCGTAGATCTGCTTGGGCACGGCCACGGCGGTCAGCTGGCTGCCGATGGCGGTGACGGTGGTGGAGCTCCACAGCCGGCGGAAGGGGCGGTGGCGCAGCGGCCGGGTGTCCATCACCCAGCGGCGCCAGCCGGATCTCGGCGGCGGTACGGGGGCGCCGGCCCCGGCACCGGGGCCGGCGTCATCGTCGGCGGCGGTGGGTTCTATGTCGTCGTCGCTGCTTCGAGCGGTCTCCACGGCTGGTTCGATTCCTCCTACATCCATTCGGGCCGGGAACCATTGTGACGATCCCCGGCCCGTGCCGTGGCCCCGTCTCAGCCTCCGGCCGCGGGCCGCATCGGCTCCTGACCGTGGATGCTGCCGCTGAGGGAGGTCAGCCGGGTGCCGCTGCCGCCCCAGCGGTCGGCGATGATCTCGGCCGCGATGCTGACGGCGGTCTCCTCGGGGGTACGGGCGCCGAGGTCCAGGCCGATCGGTGAGGCGAGCTTGGCCAGCGCCTCCTCGCCGAGACCGGTGGCGCGCAGCCGACGGAGCCGGTCGTCGTGGGTGCGGCGGGAGCCCATGGCGCCCACGTAGGCCAGCGGCAGGCGCAGGGCGACCTCCAGCAGCGGCACATCGAACTTGGGGTCGTGGGTGAGCACACAGACCGCCGTGCGTTCGTCGATCCGGCCCGCCTCCGCCTCGGTGCGCAGATAGCGGTGCGGCCAGTCGGTGACCACCTCGTGTGCCTCGGGGAAGCGGCGCGGGGTGGCGAAGACGGGCCGGGCGTCGCACACGGTGACGTGGTAGCCGAGGTAGGCGCCGATCCGGGCCATGGCCGCCGCGAAGTCCACGGCGCCGAAGACCAGCATTCGCGGCGGGGTGGCGTGGACCGAGACGAACAGGGTGAGTTCCTCGTCCATGCGGACACCGTCGTAGCCGAAGCGCAGGGTCTCGGTGCGCCCGCCGGCCAGCAGACCGCGGGCGTCCTCGGCGACGGCCGCGTCCAGCCGCGCGGAGCCGAGGGATCCGGAGGTGCCGTCGGGCCGTACGACCAGCCGGCGGCCCAGCCGTCCCTCCGGGTCGGGCCCGTCGACGGCCACGCAGATCACCTCGGTCACCGGCTCCCCGGCGGCCACCGCCTCGGCCACCTCGCCCAGTTCGGGGAAGCCCGCGGGGTCGATCCGCTCCACATAGACATCGATGATCCCGCCGCAGGTCAGCCCGACCGCGAAGGCGTCGTCGTCGCTGACGCCATAGCGCTCCAGCACGGGCCGGCCGCTGTCGGTCACCTCCTGGGCAAGTTCATAGACGGCGCCCTCGACGCAGCCGCCGGAGACGCTGCCGATCGCCGCGCCATCGGGGCCGACCAGCATGGACGTCCCGGGCGGCAGCGGCGAGGAATGCCAGGTCGCCACCACCGTGGCACGGGCGAACGGCTCGCCCTCGCCCCACCATCGGTGCATCTGCGCTACGACGTCCCGCATGGAATTCATATCTCCTCGCCATGCATGTAAGAGGTTGATACATTCAATGTATGAGCCTCTCACATCACTCACCGAGTAGCGACATCATCTTGCGGATCAACGGCACATCCCACTCCCTGACGATCGACAACCGGACAACCCTGCTCGATGTGCTGCGCGAGCGGCTGGGGCTCACCGGCACCAAGAAGGGCTGTGACCACGGTCAGTGCGGGGCCTGCACGGTGCTGGTGGACGGTGAGCGGGTCAACAGCTGCCTGATGTTCGCGGTGACCGCCGAGGAGCGCGAGATCGTCTCCATCGAGGGCGTGGCGGCGCTGTCGGACGGCGGGGAGCTCCACCCGGTGCAGCGCGCCTTCCTCGACCACGACGGGCTCCAGTGCGGCTATTGCACCCCGGGCCAGATCTGCTCCGCCATCGGGGCGCTGGGCGAGGCCGGGCGCGGCTGGCCCAGCCATGTCACCGAGGACACCGCCACCGGGGTGGCCGATGTGTCGGCGCTGGACGCGCGCGAGGTGCGCGAGCGCATGAGCGGCAACCTGTGCCGCTGCGGCGCGTACAACGGGATCGTCGAGGCTGTGCTGGATGCCGCGGGCGCCCAGGGTGCCCAGGCCGCGGCCACCGTCGGAGGCGCCCGATGAAGGAGTTCGCCTACGCCCGCGCGGGCGACGCCGCCGAGGCGGCCACGCTGATCGCCCAGCGCCCCGATGCCACCTATCTCGGCGGTGGCACCAATCTGGTGGACCTGATGAAACTCGGCGTCACCGACCCGGGTCTGCTCATCGACGTCTCCCGGCTGCCGTACGACCGGATCGAGCACCGCGAGGACGGCTCCGTACTCATCGGCGCCACCGTGCGCAACGGCGCGCTGGCGGGCGATCCGGGCATCCGCGAGCGCTTCCCGCTGCTGTCCCAGGCGCTGCTGGCGGGGGCCTCCGGGCAGCTGCGCACGGTCGCCACGGTGGGCGGCAATCTGCTGCAGCGCACCCGCTGCGGGTACTTCCAGGACGTGTCCAAGCCGTGCAACAAGCGCGAGCCGGGCACCGGATGCCCGGCG
This sequence comes from Streptomyces sp. NPDC059455, assembly GCF_042750115.1. NCBI lineage: Bacteria > Bacillati > Actinomycetota > Actinomycetes > Kitasatosporales > Streptomycetaceae > Streptomyces > Streptomyces sp. NPDC059455. The sequence continues at coordinate 4,444 of NZ_JBHYVB010000074.1, read as the reverse complement.
ATCGGGGGCGCGCACCGCGATCTGGCCGTGCTGGGCACCTCCGAGCACTGCGTGGCCTCCCACCCCTCCGACATGGCGGTGGCGCTGGTGGCGCTCGACGCGGTGGCACACGTGCGGTCGGTGGACGGCGGCACGCGCACCGTTCCGGTGGCGGAGCTGTATCTGCTGCCCGGCGACACACCGCACCGGGAGACCGTCCTGGACCACGGCGACCTCATCACCGCCGTGGAGCTGCCCCCGCCGCCGCGCGGTGCCCGGATGCGCTATCGCAAGGTGCGCGACCGCTGGTCGTACGCCTTCGCGCTGGTGAGCGTCGCCACCTCGGTGTCCGTGGCCGAGGACGGCTCGCTGCGGGACGTGCGGATCGCGCTCGGCGGAGTGGCGCCGCGGCCGTGGCGCGCCCGGATCGCCGAGGAGCGGCTGTGCGGCGCCCGGCCGGACGAGGAGACGCTGCGCGAGGCGGCGCGGGCCGAGCTGGCCGAGGCGCGGCCACTGCCGGACAACGCCTTCAAGGTCGACCTGGCCACTGATCTGATCGTCGCGGGCGTCCGCGACCTCGTCGCGAGGAGTGATCGCGCATGACCACCGTCGAGCAAAGCGTCGGCGCCCCGGTGACCCGGGTCGACGGCCTGGACAAGGTGACCGGCGCGGCGCGCTACGCCTATGAGTTCCCCACCCGGGACGTCAGTTACGTATGGCCGGTGCAGGCCACCATCGCCCGCGGCCGGGTGACGGAGGTGGACCCGGCTCCGGCGCTGGCCCTGCCCGGTGTGCTGACGGTGCTCGACCACACCAACGCCCCGCGGCTGAACGCGGAGGCGGAGGCGAGCGCGGACCTCTTCGTGCTGCAGTCCCCTCGGGTGGCCTACCACGGCCAGATCGTGGCCGCCGTGGTGGCCACCTCGCTGGAGGCGGCGCGCGAGGGCGCGGCGGCGGTCCGGGTGGGCTATGAGCGGGAGCCCCACGATGTGGTGCTGCGCGCCGACGACGAGCGGCTGGAGATCGCCGAGACGGTGACCGACGGCAGTCCGGGCCTGGTGGAGCGCGGTGACGCCGATGGCGCCTGGGCCACCGCCCCGGTGCGGGTGGACGCCACGTACACCACTCCGGTGGAGCATCCGAGCCCGATGGAGCCGCATGCCACCATCGCGGTGTGGGACGAGGACCGGCTGACGCTGTTCAACTCCGACCAGGGTCCCTATATGAGCGCGCAGCTGATGTCCGCGCTGTTCGGGATCGAGCTGGGCGCGGTGGAGGTCGTGGCCGAGTACATCGGCGGGGGCTTCGGGTCCAAGGGCATTCCGCGCTCGCCGACGGTGCTGGCGACGCTCGCCGCGCGGGCCGTCGAACGGCCGGTGAAGATCGCCCTGACCCGGCAGCAGATGTTCCAGCTGATCCCCTACCGCTCCCCCACGATCCAGCGGGTGCGGCTGGGCGCCGGGCGCGACGGCCGGCTGACGGTGATCCAGCACGAGTCGGTGCAGCAGCGCTCGGCCCAGGTGCCGTTCGCCGACCAGACGGTGTCCTCGACGCGGATGATGTACGCGGCGCCCCACGCCCGTACGACGGTGAAGGTGGCGCCGCTCGATGTGATGACGCCCGCCTGGTTCCGCGCCCCCGGCCACACCCCGGGGATGTTCGCGCTGGAGTCGGCCGTGGACGAGCTGGCCGGGGCGCTGGGCATGGACCCGGTCGAGCTGCGGATCCGCAACGAGCCGGAGACCGATCCGGACAGCGGCAAGCCCTTCAGCAGCCGCAACCTGGTCGCCTGTCTGCGCGAGGGCGCGGCGCGCTTCGGCTGGGAGCGCCGCGATCCGGCGCCGGGGGTCCGGCGCGAGGGGCGCTGGCTGCTGGGCACCGGTGTGGCCGCCTCGCACCACCCGGACTACACCTTCCCCTCCTCCGCGGTGGCGCGCGCCGAGGAGGACGGGACGTACCGGGTGCGCATCGGCGCGGCCGACCTCGGCACGGGCGCCCGTACCGCCCTCACCCAGGTGGCGGCGGACGCGCTCGGCATTCCGCTGTCGCGGCTGCGGCTGGAGATCGGCCGTGCCTCGCTGGGCATGGCGCCGTTCGCGGGCGGTTCGCTCGGCACCGCCTCGTGGGGCTGGGCGGTGGACAAGGCGTGCCGTGCGCTGCTCAAGGAGCTGGACACCTACGGGGGTGTGGTCCCGGACGGCGGTCTGGAGGTGGTGGCCGACACCGTCGAGGATCTGGAGCGGCGGGCGGATCTGTCGCGGCACACCTTCGGGGCGCAGTTCGCCCAGGTGCGGGTGGACGGCGACACCGGTGAGATCCGGGTGGACCGGATGCTGGGCGTGTTCGCGGCCGGGCGGATCGTCAATCCGCACACCGCGCGTTCCCAGTTCCTCGGGGCCATGACGATGGGTCTGTCGATGGCGCTGCTGGAGATCGGCGAGGTCGATCCGGTCTTCGGCGACTTCGCCAACCATGACTTCGCGGGCTATCACATCGCCGCCCACGCCGACGTTCCGCGACTGGACGTGGTGCTGCTGGAGGAGGACGACAACACCACCAACCCGGTGGGCGCCAAGGGCATCGGCGAACTCGGCATCGTGGGCGCGGCGGCCGCCATCGGCAACGCCTTCCACCATGCCACCGGAGAGCGAGTGCGGGATCTGCCGATCCGCATCGAACGCTCGCGGGACGCGCTGCGGGCCGCCCAGGACGCCGAAAGGCCCAGGCCAGGGGCGGGTGAGCCGGAATCACGGGTCGGGTAGGGTCACCCGAATGGCACCCACCCCGAAGGGACGCGCCACCTACCACCACGGCGACCTGGCCGCCGCGCTGGTGCAGACGACCCTGGAGATCATCGACGAGGTCGGAGTGCGCGGCTTCTCCGTGGCGGAGGCCGCGCGCCGCACCTGTGTGAGCCCCGGTGCGCCGTACCGCCACTTCGCCGACCGTGACGCGCTGCTCGCGGCCGCCGCCCTTGAGATCTCGCGGCGGCTGCGGGCCCTCTACCTGGACACGGTGGCCGACGTCGGGTCCGCCCAGGAGCGGCTGGCGACAGTGGCGGGCACCTTCGTGCGCGCGGCGGCCCGCTACCGCGGCGGGCTGGACATCCTCTTCGCGCCGGGGCTGCGCGCCACCCATCCGGAGCTACGGGACAGCAGCAGGGAGTTCGTGGATCTGCTGCTGCCGAGCGCCTTCGAGGTGGTCGCCCCGGACGAGGCCGCGGCGACGGCCGTGGCGCTCCTCGACGCCCTGCACGCGCTCGCCCGCGGCTATGTCGCCCAATTGCTGGAAGGGAAGTTCGGCGATCCGGATGACGCGGTCGAGGACGTCGCCATCCGGGCGACCCGGGCCGCCAGGGCGCTGGTGGCGGGCTACGGCGTGCCGTCCGGGCCGGTCTGCGAGGAGGGCCGGAACCGCTGACGGAGGGACAGAATTTCCCGTTCCGCTTCACGTTCTTCGTTCGGCGCGCATACCGTCGATGCGGAACGGATCGGAGGAACAGATGTCCCTGAAATCCGGTAAGGGCGCCCACCGGGCGCCTTCGCGTCTGCGCTCGCCCTACGCCATCGGCGGACTGGGAGTGGCGGTCACCGCCGCCGTCCTCGCCACCCTCGTACCGGCCACGGCCTCGACGACCGACCCCGACCACGACGCCGGCACCGCCCCGGCCCCCGCGGCGTCCGTCCCGCACCCCGAGCGGGACTGGATGGGCTCGACCATCGCCCGCCACGAGAAGACCGACCCCGGCGCCACGCCCCGGGCCACCAGAGCGGCCTCGGTGGAGGGCGTGGACGTCAGCGACCATCAGGGTTCGGTCGACTGGGCGGCCCTGTGGGACGACAACGTCCGATTCGCCTATGTGAAGGCCACCGAGAGCACGACCTACAAGAACCCCTCGTTCGCCTCGCAGTACAACGGCTCGTTCCGGCAGGGCATGATCCGCGGCGCCTACCACTTCGCCCTGCCGGACCGTTCCAGTGGCACCCGTCAGGCGGACTTCTTCGTCGCGGGCGGCGGCGACTGGTCGGACGACGGCAAGACGCTGCCACCCGTTCTGGACCTCGAGTACAACCCGTACGGAGCAACCTGCTACGGCCTGACCGCATCCCAGATGGTGAACTGGATCGGCGATTTCACCGCGCGGATCAAGGAGCGCACCGGACGCCAGCCGGTGATCTACACGACCACCGGCTGGTGGCAGACGTGCACCGGCGACAGCGCCGCCTTCGCCGAGCGGAACCCGCTGTGGCTGGCGCGGTACGCCGCCGCCCCCGGGCCGCTGCCGGCCGGCTGGAAGACCCACACCCTGTGGCAGTACACCTCCAGCGGGCCGCTGGTGGGCGACCACAACCGGTTCAACGGAGGCCTGGCGGGCCTCAAGGAGCTGGCCACGGGGTGAGGCGGCGGCGCTAGGGTCCTTCTGACGGGTCTCCGTGGAGGAAGGAGCGGCGTCAGGGGGCACCTC